>JAYRVL010000720.1:0-4231 GCA_041918575.1 Anaerolineae bacterium
AGCCACAGTGGGCGTTGCGAGTCCGCACTCTCCCCGGTAATAAGCCCACTCGTCACAGGTGCTACTGTCCGGAAAAATACATATGCCGCTTTGACTGCCATCGGCAGCAGTGCGAATTTCGAGTTTGTTCCCACCTTGCCTGCAATAGACCGAGGCGGGATTGGGCAGACCTACCTGTGGCATGTCTGTCGCCGCCGGTTCAGGCGCCGTCTGAGTCGGGAGCGCTGTGCAGGCTGTCAGTGCTGTCAGCACGATGATGAATGTAGCGATCCTCTTCATTTTTCTCCTTCCTTACGTGGGCAAATCACTTCCTTCCGGTCTGCGCCACTTGCTCGATGTACAAGTAGAATATCTGCAATACGGTGTTAGTGTATAGACACTTTGGTGTTGGTGGGAGGTGTTGTTTGGGATGGATGAAGGAGGAGCGTGTCGAGGGGTACGAATCCTTGCGGTTATAGAAAGCTCAGCTCGCGGGCGCGGGCGATGGCTTCGGTGCGGCTTTGCACCTGGAGTTTGTCGAAGATTTTGCGATTGTGCCCTTTGACCGTGTCCAGGGCGAGGAACAGCCGTGCGCCGATCTCGCGGTTCGAGAGTCCCTGGGGGATCAGCTTCAGGATTTCCAGCTCGCGGCCGCTCAGTGGCTCGAACGAAGGCTGAGGGATGAGGGATGAGGGCTGAAGATTCTTTTCTTCTTTCATCCTTCCGCATCCCAAACCAGCAGCAATCTTCTGGGCGCAGCTCTGCGGGGCGTAGCTTCTTGGGCGTTTCGTCCCAGATTGGTTATAATAAGTTCCAGCGGCGCGTGATACACGGCTTAGCGCGGATGGCATAGTCTGCGGTCGGCAGCGAACCACAGGGCTGGGGGGCGCGCAGTGACCTCGGTATCTGTCAGCGCAGGAGATTGACTGGCTCGCCGGGTTGGGGGCGTAGACGATGAACATCACCATTTTCGCAGCCGGTTCACGCGGCGACATCCAGCCCTGCGTCGCCCTGGGGCGCGGGCTGCAAGGGGCCGGATACCGGGTGCGGCTGGCCGCGCCCCAGGATTTCGCCGGTTTCGTCGAAGGCTACGGCGTGGGCTTTCACCCGCTGCGCGGGGATATCCAGCAGATCATGGCGAGCGACACCGGCCGGCAGTTCATGGAGACGGGCGGCGCCAATCCGTTCAAGTCTATCCGCGCCATCAGGACCATGCTGGCCCCGGTCGTGAAGCAGATGACCGAGGACGCCTACGCCGCTTGCCGCGATGCGGATGCGCTGATCTGCCTGGGTGTGATGGCCGCGTTCGGCCGCGCCATTGCCGACGCCTTGCGCCTGCCGGTCATGCACGTCGAGCCGACGCCGCTGCTGCCCTCGGCCGCGTTCCCCGCGGCGTCGTGGCCCATCCAGCGGAACCTGGGCGGGCTGCACAACCGCCTGGCGGGCCGGGCGATGCTCCAGACCGTCTGGCTGTGGTATCAGCCCTTTGTCAACAATTTCCGGCGGGCGCTTGGGCTGCCGGGCTATTCGGGCGCCGCCTTCTATCGCGATCTGCAGTCAACCCCGCTGCTGGGCGCGTACAGCCCAACGATCATCCCCCACCCGGCCGATTGGCCCGCCAGCGCCCACGTCACCGGCTATCTCTTCCTGGACGAGCTGGCCGGCTGGCAGCCGGCCCCCGAACTACAAGCGTTCCTGGATGCGGGCGACCCGCCGGTCTACATCGGGTTCGGCAGCATGGCGGGCCGCCAACCGGAGCAGACTGCCCGGCTGATCCTGGAGGCGCTGGCCCTGAGCGGCCAGCGCGGGCTGCTGTTGACGGGCTGGGGTGGCCTGGCGGCCACGTCCGTGCCGGAGAACGTGTTTGTGCTGGAGTCCGCGCCCCACAGTTGGCTCTTCCCGCGTATGATGGCCGTAGTGCATCATGGCGGCGCGGGGACGACGGCCGAGGGGCTGCGCGCCGGTGTGCCGGCGGTAATCGTGCCGTTCGTCTTCGATCCGCCTTTTGGGGGCGCCCGGGTCGGGGCGTGGGGCGCCGCCCCCGCGCCGCTCCCCCTCAAGCGCCTGACCGCCGACCGCCTGGCCCACGCGATCACGTCGGCAGTGACGAACCCCGGCATGAAGCAGCGCGCCCGCACCTGCGGCGCGACCATCCGCGCTGAGGATGGCGTGGGCAATGCGGTACGGGCCGTCGAAGGCTGCTTCGGGCCACCCACTGGTGGTAAAATGTAGGGCACGGCCTTGCGCCTGCCCCGAAGGGCAACGAGGAACAAATGGAACCCGAACACGAAACATACACGGCTTCACCCTTCCCCAGGATCCGGCTCCCGATGGTGGACGGCGGCCGGATGGGGCGGCAGCGGCACACAGTGCATGGCTTGGTCGAGTTCGATGTCACCGACGCGCGCCGGGCCATCCGGCAGTACCGGGCGCGGACGGGCGAGCCGCTCTCCTTCACCGCCTTTTTCGCCGCCTGTCTGGGCCAGGCGATTGACCAGCACAAGGAGCTCCACGCGTATCGAAGCTGGCGAAACCAAGTGGTCATCTTCGACGAGGTGGATGTCAATATGCTGTTCGAAGTCGAAGTGGAAGGCCAGAAGACGATCCGGCCGCACATCCTGCGCGGGGTGAACAAGAAGTCTCCGCGCGAAATCGAGCAGGAAATCCGGGCCTTTCAGGAGAGCCACCAGGAAAGCCGCGAGTCGAAGTTCATAGATTGGTTTGTCTGGCTGCCGGGCTTTGTGCGGCGGCTCTTCTATGCGGCGCTGTTCGGGAACCCGCGCCTGCTGAAGCAATACTTCGGCACCGTCATCCTCTCGGCCGTGGGGATGTTCGGGACCGGGGGCGGCTGGGCCTTGCCGGTTCCCAACCATACGCTGCAGATCACCCTCGGCGGCATCGCCAAAAAGCCCGGGGTCGTGGGGGATCAGATCGCCATCCGCGAGTACCTGAGCGTCACTGTCAGCTTCGACCATGACCTCGTGGATGGCGCGCCGGCGGCGCGCTTCGTGCAGCGGTTGAAAGAGTTGATCGTGAGCGGCCGCGGGCTGGAGCAATGAGGGCGCGTCAGGGAAACTGGATGGCTTCGCCAACCTTCAGGGTGTGATATGCGCCGCGGAAGGCGCTCTCGAACGCGGACAGGGCTTCCGGTCCGCTGTCGTGCGGCGAGAGGGCGACCAGGCTGACCCGGCGGGACTGCAGGATCTGTATCTGTGGTTGAACATCTTGCGCGGTTGCGTTGGTGTAGTGCAGGCCGCCGACCACACCGACAACCCGCGCGCCGTACAGGGACTCGGCGCGCGCCACCAGCCGTTCCAGGCCGGGATGCCCGCAGCCGGTAATCAACACCAACTATCGGTAAGTTTCAGGGAGGACGGTGTCCACCATCAGCCGGTGAAACAGGCTGGCTTCCTCCCAGATCATGCCATGCCCGGAGTCTTCGAAGAAGATGAACTGCTTACTCGGCGCTTCGAGCAGGTTGAAGTATTCTTCGGGAATCTGGTAGGGGTTGTTCATATCGTGGCGGCCCAGCACGAGGTAAACCGGCAGGGCGAGGCGGGTTGCGTCCTGGCGGAAGTCCAGCTCCTGCAACTGCGGATAGACCACATCGAAGGTGTTCATCAGGCCCAGCAGGTAGTAGATGCGGTCCAGCCAGCCGTATTCGGGCTGCTTGAGCATCAGCATCAGGATGTCGCCGTCGCGGCGGTATTCCGGGTCCTTGATATTGGAGGCTTCGAAAAGGGCATACTCGCGCCCAAACAGAGTGGCATAGGGCTGGATGGGGCTTTTGCCGAAGTAGGGCGGCGGGCCTTGCTTTTCCAGGGTTTGCACAAATGCTCCGTCGCCGGTTTTGCGGGAATGCTCCAGTACCATGTCGTAGATCATCTGGTCGGTTTCCTGCACATCCACCATTTGCGACGTGCCGATGTAAGCGTGGAACAGGTCGGGGCGCTGTTGGGCGGCGCGCACGCCGATGATGGTGCCCCAGGAATGCCCCACCAGGTAGATTTTCTGCTCATCGAAGCGTGTACGCAGCAGGTCGGTCAGTTCGATGAGGTCTGCAACGTACTGGTCAACGGTCAGCGCCGCTTTCGGGTTCAGCGCCGGGTAGGACTTGCCGCAGCCGCGCTGCTCCCAGATGACGACCACGAAATGCTGCTCTAGTTCGCTGTTGAAGCGCAGGACGCGTGCCGCTTCGCTGGCGCCGGGACCGCCGGAGAGGAAGAGCAGGACCGGCTTGTGTACATCCTGC
>JAYRVL010000721.1:0-1922 GCA_041918575.1 Anaerolineae bacterium
CCGGTCAGGCCGACGCCGCGCCCCACCGTCGCGGCGACCTCGGCGCCAACCGTGGCTTCACCCACCGACACGCCTTCCCCTCTGCCCACCGACACGCCCGCCCCTACGCCGGAGCCATTTGGCCGGGTGACGGCCGACGAGTTGAACTTGCGCGCCGGCGCGGGGGCGATCTTCCCCAGCCTGGGCAAGCTGGCTGCGGGCGAGACGGTGCAGTTGTTGGGGCGCAACGACGTTGGCGACTGGCTTTGGGTGGAGACGGCGGGCGGGTTGCAGGGCTGGGTCGCTGCCCAGTACATCGAAGCGGAGCTACCGCTGGCGCAAGTGGCGGTCGTAGAAACCCCCGTTCCCCCGGTCTGCGCAATCGGCGTCGATCCGTCGCTGGCGGGGGCTTATGATCAAGGTCGGTTGGGGTGCGCGCAAGGCGTATCGACGGTGACGTGGGCGGCCTGGGAGCCTTTCGAGGGGGGGGCCTTGCTGTGGTTGGAGCATGGCAACCACATGTATTTATTGGTGGTCGGCGATGGGTGGCGAGAAATGCCCGACAAGTGGAATGGTGAGCCTGTGCCCTATCACGGGGAGCCGCCTGCCGGTCTACAGGCGCCCATTCGTGGCTTCGGTTGGCTTTGGGGTAACCATGACGACATCCGTGAGCAGATCGGCTGGGCGACCGACCAGGAGAAAGGGATCTGCACGCAGGTGCAGTCTTTCGATCGGGGGCTGATCTTCACCAGCACGACGGCCGAATGTGGACAGTTCAACCGGGCCAAGGAGCCGGGGTTTGGGCGGTTGTTGATTGGGTTATATGGGGATGGCATGTGGCGTCGTTACTGATGCGTCGGAACTCACGGTACTGGTCATCGAAAACTTGCTGTTCTGGCTGAAATGGCTATAATCCCGACACAGATAGACGCCCTCGGCTCGAAAACAGGCAAAAACCCAGACAATCGCAGGTAAGTTATGCCCCCCAACTCCAATGCGGTCAAGGTTTTCATTAGTTCTACCATCACCGATCTCAAGCCTGAGCGCGAGACCGTCAAACAGGCGATGGAGGAGCTCTATTTGTCACCGAGTATTGCAGAAGGGTGGGGCGCGAGACCGGAGACGCCGCGCGAAGTATGTTTGCGAGAGGCGGGGGAAGCCGACATTTACATCGGACTTTTCTGGCAGCGCTATGGCTTTATTACCGATAAGGGGATCGCCGCGACCGAAGAGGAATACCAGGCGGCGCGAGCGGCGGGGAAGCCTATCTTGATCTATGTCAAGGAACCGGCGCAGCGCGAGGTGCTGTTGACACGCTTCTTGCGAGATCTGCAGGACTTCAGCCAGGGACATTTGTACTCCAGCTTTGACACCCTTGATGAGTTGCGAAGGCAGGTGAAGCGGGATGTGATGCGTCTTGTGCAGCAGATGGCCAAACAGACAAGTTCCCAACCAGCACCGAAAACGCCAGCTTCAGGCAGCATCCAGGTCACGGTAACGAATTCTGCGGGTGCGCAGGTGACAACGTCCGGGAGGGATGCGCAGGTTGGCACCGCATCTGGGGTTGCTCCAGGCCAGGCTCGATCTTACACATCGCTCACACGACTGCGTTCGAATCTCGGCGTGACAGATGAAGGTAGCGCCGTTCTGGTGGCGGAAGAACAAACCTCATTACTACGCCAGTTGGAGACCTACAGACGCAGGTTGACAATCCTGGAACAGCAATTAGCTCCGTTCGGTTTGACTGCTCCTGTTGATAAGCTGCTTGACAAACAGTACACTGAGGAGCAGATTGTTCGCTTGGAAAGGCGGCTAGATGCGTTAGGCGCCGATCGTTCATAACTGCGAGTCTATCAGTTCGTGTGAGGAAGACATGTCCGTGCCCCCCGATGCCCCCTCAGATCAAGACACTCAAAGTAGTAGTAACGCCGGCCCGCCGAATA
>JAYRVL010000722.1:0-4800 GCA_041918575.1 Anaerolineae bacterium
GACCAGGCGGAAGCGTGCGCCGTCGCCGTCGAAGCTCCAGGGCCGGCCGTGCTCCACGACCTCGAGGCGGACCTCGTCGTGACGATAGAGCAGCTCGTTCGCCACCCGGCCGGTCGCCGTCTTATAGGTCAGCTCCAGCGCGTCGGGCAAGTCGAATGAATCGGCTCGGCGCGCAGCGGCCAGGTCGAATACCGCGGTCAACGCCGGTTGATCCAGGGTCTCGACGTAACGATGGCCCTCGGTCATGCGGTCAGTCAGCCACTCTTTGGCGCCTCGCACGTGTTCTGGTTGAGCAGGCGCCTGCAAGTCATTTCGCAGCCCCCTGCAGCCGGCCAACGAATCAGCGGCTGCCAGGAACCAGGCTTCGAATTCGTGTTTGGCTAACACAACCGAGATCGGAACATTTCTACGCACGGCGCAGGCGCGGCTGAGTAGAGCCGGCCCCAACGTCGCAGGGCAGTCCTCATCGCTGTCCAGCAAGATCAGGATGCCGCCAGCCCTGCCGACCTTACGTGCTGCCAGTTCGACCGCCCGCTCCAACTCTCCGGCTTGCAGGAGCTTGCTCTTGGTGATTCGGATCGGCTGTTCGACCTGGAGCGTCAGCGTTGGATCAAGGGCGCTCGCCAGGCGGCGTAGCAGGACAGGAACCGCCTGCACTTCACCGTGTCCTTCGACGATGCAGGCAAGATGCATCAGGCATCTCCTTTGTCGAACAGGCGTAGTTGACGGCTGCTCAGTTTTTTGGCCGCCGGGTCTGGGGCCAGTTGGTTGAGACGCAACAGCTCACCCGCGGTGTATAAACGATCGTGCAACGCTGACCTCCCGGTCTCGTCCAGAGAACCGATCGTGGTCGTGCCCGCATCGGCGACCACAGCCAGGATAGCATCGCCATCCAATTGTGGGTTGTCCAGGAGATCGGGGCTGTGACTGGTCACCAGGACCTGGGTGACCCGGCTGGCGTCGCGCAAACTGTCAATCAACACGCCCACCGCAGCCGGGTGTAGGGCCAATTCGGGCTCTTCGATCCCGACCAATGGCACACCAGGGCCGGCGCCGTTGCCATACCCTGACTGATACAGGGCAACAAGGATGCCAAGCGCTCGCAGCGTTCCGTCCGACATGTTGGCGGCCAAGAACTGCCAGGGAAACGCAGAACCCGCGACATCTTGACCGAACTCCAATGTTTCTTTGGGACCGAACATGCGATGCTCAATCCGACGTATTCCCGGAACGATCTTGCCGAGATACTCCTCGATACGTTGCTTGGTCGCGGGATTCAGCGCCTGCAACTGCGCCAACACACTGGCAAGATTGCCGCCATCGCGCGCCAACAGCCGGCCGGAATCGGGAGTTTGCAGATCGCGGATGCGATCGGGATTCAAACTGTAGAAACCCATGCTGGAAAACGCGTCGTAGACAGGACGGAACTCGGGCAGTCCTGATACATTGACCAGGTAGAGCCGATCAGAGGCCGCGGCCGGGGCTGTCCTCATGCTGCTGGAAGCCAGTTCTCCGTCCTGGACGCGGAAGTGACGCCCGCCCGGTTCGCCGAAGAAACACTCCTCTTGCTGAACCTCATGTCCGCCGCCTCGTAGTGATCCAATCCGGAAAGCATAATGGCCGCTCTCTCCATTGCGCAGAATGAAGTGCAGCCGCATTCCGAAGTGCGTGGGATGATCGCTGCCCTGACGGCGTACGTCATTGATTCCGCCGCGGTCGCGCAGCGCGTGGTTAAGCGATGTCCGCAAGGCATCGGCCACAAAGCGCAGCGCATCCAGGAAATTGCTCTTGCCGGCGCCGTTAGGCCCCACCAGGAATGTCAGCGGCCCAAGCTGGACATCGCAGCCTGCGATGCTTTTGTAATTTTGAAGCACTACCCGTCGCAGAAAAGTTGAGTCTCGCATCGTATCGTTTCTTCTTTTTCTTGTCCATCAGCGGACCTCCTGCTCCGACTCAATCGCCGTAGCAAGTTCATCAGCAGTATAGTCTACCACATTCGTCGAAGCGACGGCTTATGAATCCCGCGTGACGGCCTCCATTATACCGGCATCACACCGGCCCCGCAAAAGAAACCCGACTTCTACGAGAAGCCGGGTTGCTGCTATACAAAAAGAAACCCGGCTTCTACGAGAAGCCGGGCCTTTGGGAACTCTTCAGCTTGCCGGGCGCGGGGTCGGCCAGGCTACCGGTGCAGCCAGGGGATGTACACCGGCGGGGCGTAGACGTTGGGGAAGTTGTAGAAGAAGGTGTTGCCTGCCTGCACCTGCACGCCGACCTGCTGCCAGCCGGCGTAGAGCGGCGGCGGCGCTTCTTCCAGCAGGTAGGCGCCGGCGCTGATGTCGGGCAGGGTGTAGGCGCCGTCGTTGCCGCTGATGATGGTGGTGACCAGGGTGTTGGGCGGACGCTTGAGCTTGATGACCGCGCCGGCCAGCGGCGGCTCACCGGCGTCCAGCAGCCCATTGCGGTTGAGATCGTTGAACACGATGCCGGCCAGGTGCCCGGTCTGCGGCATGGGCGTCGGCGTCAGGGTGGGGGTGGGTGTGACGGTGGGGGTGGGCGTTTGCGTCGGGGTGTTGGTGGGCGTGACCGTGGGCGTGCGCGTGGGGGTGGGCGTCTTGGTTGGCGTGGGCGATGGCGTGAAGGTCGGCGGCGGGCCGATATAGGTGGTGGAAAGTCTGGAGGCCATCACCAGGTGGATGTGCTCATCGCCGTCGCTGCGGCTGTTCAGGCGAAAGTCCGCGCCGCCGCTCAGGGTGTTTGCCATGCGCGCATCGGCCGCCAGGAAAACGGCCGTCTTCCAGGTATGACTGTTGGTCTTGGTGACGAGGGCCTGACTGCTGCCTTCGACGATGGCGTCGCGCAGGCCGCTGGTGGAATCGTACTCGATCTTGAAGGTGTCCGTTCCCAGGTCCGCGTAGGTGACGGCGATGCGGATCGTGCCGCTGCCGGCAAAGTAGTAGCCATCGCTGATCTTGAACCACATGTACGGGTTGCCGCCCACCTGGTCCGTGCGCCGGGCCACCCAGCCTTCACGCCCGGCCGGGAGATTGGCGTTGTACGGGCTGTTGTGACAGGGGTAAGGGTTGCCGTTGGGGTCATTGGCGCCCCCGCACCAGCCGAGGTATTCGACGCCGGTGAGGTTGGTTTCGGCCACGGTGCGGCCGCCAGAGATGTTGTCTTCCTGGGTCAGGTAGAAGCTGTAGTTGCCCACCTGCGGGTAGTAGGTCTGTTCGCTGGCCGCATAGCAGTAGGGGGTGGGGTTGCGATGTTCGCGCATCGCCACCCACACGTTGGGGGTGTTGGCCGCGTTCTTGCCCACGTAGTCCTTCATCCAGGAAAAGACCTCCAGGTTGGGGATGTTGTCTACCAGCAGTCCGCTGCCGGCATCGCGGCTGAAGAAGAGATCATCGTTCAGGCGCATGACGTCGGCTTTCTTGTCCATGCCGCTCAACATGCCCCAGTACACCTCCGTGTTGTTGCACAGCATGTACTCGTAGGTCTCGAACGCCACCGGCGCCGAGGTGTAGTTCTGGTAGACGGTGTCATACATGCCGCAGAAGTTCGTGTTGCTGCAGGTGGTTGACCCGCGCCAGGCCTCGTTGAAGTCAGGCACCAGGCCGTTGAGCGAAACGCCCACCCCGCGCGGCACCGCGTAGTTTGCCAACTCCCAGCGTTCAGCCTCGGTGAAGGTGTAGGGGGCAATCTGCACGAAAAGCCCCTTTTGCAGATTGCCGCCGGTGCGGAAAGCGGTCACGTAGGTGTCAATGATCTCTTTGGTGGCGCTCATCCAAAGGCTCTTGGTCAACCCGGCGCTGATGAGCGCATCAATCTCGCCCTGGCTGCCGCCGGCCTTGTTCTCGCCGTAGGTGCCAAAACCCATCGAAATCCATTCGACGCGGGCGTCGTTCTTGTAACGGTTGCCCAACGCGGTGATGAAGGTGTTGTAAGGGTCCATGTAGCTGCGGAACCAGTAACGCGGCACGCGCCACAGGCCGTCCGGACAGCCGCCCGATGGGGAGATTTCGCACGAGGAGGTGATGACCACCGCGTTGGCGTTGCCCTGCCACACCCAGGCCGGCATGCCGTTGATGCCGCCGCAGCAGCGGCCGTTGTAGGTGCTGACGCCGATCGCGGCCCGTTTGCCCGTAGACGCGACGGCCGCCAGGTAATCGTCAATCAATGCCCAGTTGTAAACGCCGTTGCCGGGGTTCAGCTCACCCCAGTCGAACGTGCGCAGATTACCAACCAGCGAATAGCGCGCCGGGTCCGCATCACCGCTGTGGTTGATCATGTAAATGCCCGGATCGTTCATCCAGGGCAGGGGGATGTCGGGCGCGCTGGCGTCGTCAGGCGCTTCCTGGCCGAAGACCGCGGAGGCCAGCAGGACCAGCAAAATCAGGGTACTCAACAGTGTGAGTAGAGTCAATTGCCATCGTTTCACAGTCGAACCTCATGAGTTGGGGCAAGTTGCGGCCGGCGCCGACCGGCGCTGCCTGTGCTTTCTTATGCATCGTTTGCCACGGTCACCCATTATGTCCCCATCGTCTTAACGCCAGATGAAGATCGGCCCCTCTCAGGTGACAAAACTGTCATCTGCGCCCATCGCGTGAGGGGTATGGCCTTGCGCCTGCCCGCGTGGGCGACCGCAAAGGTGCGCCCCTACAAATTAAGAAGATACCCATCGCGCTAGCGCCAGATGATCGGGAAAAAGTAAGGCCCTGGGGTTGGGGTGGCGGTTGGCGTGGGCGATGGCGTCTCCGTGGGGGTGGGCGATGGCGTCGCGGTGGGCGTGGCAGTGAA
>JAYRVL010000723.1:0-4550 GCA_041918575.1 Anaerolineae bacterium
CGTGGTGGCGATCGTGACCATGGACTCCAACGGCGAGGTGGTCGCCGCGCCCGAAATCTTGACGCGGGGCTTCGTCAATGTCAACGAGAGCGACGACCTGCTCAACCAGGCGCGTGACCGCGTGTGGGCGGCCGTGGCGCACAGCGCGCCGCATGGCAGCCTTTCCAACCGCATCAAACAGGTGCTGGCCGATTTCCTCTATCAACAAACGCGGCGCCGCCCAATGATCTTGCCGCTGGTGGTTGAGGTGTAGGGGAGAGATTGGAGATTGGAGATTGGAGATTGGAGATTGGAGATTGAAGGGCGGCGATGGAATGCCATTGCGTCTTGGCGTTGAAATTCATCGGATCGGAACGAAAAGGACATGAGCAGGGAAGCGAGTAAGAAGAGCGGAAGCAGCCCAAAAGACACCCGCAAACCAAAGGCCGCAGGCGCGGGTAAAGCGCGGGCGACGCGTGGCGGCGCGGGAACGCGCGGGCGCGCCGCTCCGGAAAAAGCGCCGGGCGTCAACCTGGGCGAACAGGTGGATCGCTTCGTCGAATTCATGGCGCGCGACGATACGATGGGCGTTATCTTGCTGGCCGGCGCCATCATCACCTTCTTCAGCCTTATCTCTCCGCGCGGTACCCTGACCGAAGGCTGGATTCGGAGCCTGCGCCTGGGCTTCGGCGTCGGCGTTTGGCTGACGCCGGCCCTGTTCGGCATGGTGGGCATCTGGCTGCTTCTGCGCAAAATCGCCAGCCACCGCGCACCGGCGCTGCCGCGGCTGCTCGGGCTCGGCTTGCTCTTCGTCGTCTTCGAGATTGTGGCGCATCTGCTGGCAAATTCGGCCGACCCTGAACTGTTGGCGGAACAGGGCGGCGGCGGCGGCCGCCTCGGCTTCGGACTGAGCGACCTGCTCATCAACGGGCTTGGCCCGGTCGGCGCGGCAGTCATCATCCTCCTGGGCGCCCTGATCGGCCTCTTCACCCTGATCGGGCTGGAGCGCACGCGCCGCGCCATCGCCTACCTGCGCGGGGAACCACTGCCCGCGGCCGATGTGGGGCCAGACGGCCAGCCGCTGCTGGTCAACCCGCCCTTTATTACCGACATTGCCGAAGCCGAGCCGCCTTCGCTCTGGCAGCGCGCCCGCTCATGGTTGGGCCATTGGCGCCAGTCGGCCGGCGGTGATCGCACAGACATCATCGAGCCGCGCGTCATCGGCAGCCTCCCAACCACCAGCGCGTCCGCGTATCGTGCGGGAACCGCCCCGGCCGCCGCCGCGCCGCGCGCCGCCGCGCCGCGGCCTGGCAGCGCCGGCCTGCCCCCCCTCAGCGGCGCCACTCCCACCTGGCAACTGCCGTTCATCGAAGATACCCTGGATGAGGCCATGGACCAGGAGCTGAGCGTAGAAGACCTGGCGCGCCGCGCCCGCCTGATCGAAGACACCCTGCGCGCCTTCGGCGTGCCGGTCACGGTCGTCGAAGTCAACCGCGGCCCGGCCGTCACCCAGTTTGGCCTGCGGCCCGACTTCGTCAAGAAGCGCTACCGCAAGAGCGAAACCGAGTTGCAGCAGGAGGCTTTGCAGCGCCTGCGCGGCCTGCCGCGCGGCGAGCGCCAGCAGTGGGAAACTGAGGCCCGCGCCCGCCTGACGCGGCTCGGCCAGGATCAGCCCTCGCCCGATCAACTGGAAACCCAGATCGTTGAGATCCTGGCCGCCACGCTCGACAAGACCGTCGAGAAGGATGTCAAGATCAAGGTGGCGCGCATCCAGGCTCTAACCAATGACCTGGCGCTGGCGCTCGAAGCCTCGCCCATTCGCATCGAAGCGCCGGTGCCGGGCCGCTCCATCGTGGGCCTGGAAGTGCCCAACCGCCAGACGGCCCTGGTCACGCTGCGCAGCGTCATGGAATCGGAAGCCTACCTCAGCCTCAAGTCGCGGCTCAAACTGCCCTTCGGCCAGGATGTTTCCGGTCAGCCTGCCGTCGCCGACCTCGCCAAAATGCCGCATTTGCTCATCGCCGGCGCCACCGGCTCCGGCAAATCGGTCTGCGTCAACGCCATCATCGCCAGCCTGCTCTTCAATCATACACCCGACACCCTGCGCCTGCTGATGGTGGACCCCAAGATGGTCGAACTGACCACCTTCGACGGCATTCCGCACCTGATTGCGCCCGTGGTGACCGAGGTGGATCGGGTAGTGCCCATCCTGGCTTGGGCCACGCGTGAGATGGACCGCCGCTACAAGATGTTCAGCCAGCTCAGCGCGCGCAACATCGAGAGCTTCAACGAGAAGCTGGCAGTCAAGGGCCAGCCCACGCTGCCCTTCATCGTCATCATCATTGACGAGTTGGCCGACCTGATGATGGCCGCGCCGGACGAGGTGGAGCGTTACATCTGTCGCCTGGCGCAGATGGCCCGCGCCACCGGCATTCATCTGATCCTGGCCACGCAGCGGCCCAGCGTGGATGTGGTCACCGGCCTCATCAAGGCCAATTTCCCGGCCCGCGTCGCCTTTGCCGTCACCAGCCAGATTGACTCGCGCGTCATCCTCGATCAACCGGGCGCGGAGCGTCTGCTTGGCCGCGGGGACATGCTCTTCATGGACCCCACCTCGCCCAACCTGGCGCGCCTGCAGGGCTGTTTCGTGGCAGACCGTGAGCTGCACCGCCTGGTGGAGTATTGGCAAAATCAACAGCTTGCCAACGCCGCGGCCGCCGCCGCGCCCGCGGACGCGGAGACGCCAAGGCCGGCGATCGGCCCGGCGCCGGTCGAGGCCTGGTACAGAGGCGCCGGCCCGGAATCTCCAGCGCCTGTCCAGCGCCCGCTTTCGCCCGCGGCGCCAGCGCCGCTGCGCATGCCGTCTGCGCCTGGCTTCTCACCCTCCGCCCAGCCCGCGGTGAATTGGCCGGTCGGCGCCGCGCCGGCCCCGGCGGCCGGTCAACGGTCTGCAGGCGCCGCGGCCGAACCGGAAGAACTGCTGGCCACCACCCTGCCGCCGCCCGGCGCCGTCATTCAAGCGCCGCTCTTCGACGAAATGTTCGCCGGTCAGGCCGGCGCGCAGCCCGTCCGCGACGCCCTCTTCGACGAAGCGGTCAACGTCGTGCGCGAAGCCGGCCGCGCCTCAGTCTCCCTCCTCCAGCGCCGCCTGCGCATTGGCTACACCCGCGCGGCCCGCCTCATCGAACTGATGGAGCAAGAAGGCATCGTCGGCCCTGACCCCGGCGGCTCACACGGCCGCGAAGTCGCGCCGGCGGATCCTGACCAGGATCACGCGGATGAGGAAACTGCTTAAATTCCAGACGACGACGCATGTAATTCTACTTTCAAGAACGCAGGCACAGAAGCAGTCTTCAACGGCGAGAACACGCCCGGAGCACGACGGGCTTGTCCGCAGTCGTTGTGGCGAATCGCCATTCGCAAGCTCGACCAGTTAGACTCCGTTTCGACGTTCGATGAATTGCGCGTGCCGCCAGGGAATCGTCCCGAATCACTTTTCGGTGATCGAGCTGGGCAGTGTAGCATTCGGATCAATCAACAATACCGAATCTGTTTTGTGTGGAGTGAAGTGGGGCCAGAGGCTGTCGAGATTGTAGATTATCATTGACCAAGGAGCGAATTATGGTTCACATTCCAACCCATCGAGCACCGACGCATCCTGGCGAGATGCTGCTCGAAGAATTTCTGTTGCCAATGCACATCAGCCAACGTGAACTGGCCGAGGCGATCCAGGTACCGTATCAGCGCATCAATGAAATCGTGAATGGCAAGCGTGGTATGACACCGAGTACAGCGCTGCGGCTGGCCAAGTTCTTTGGCATGACCGCCGGTTTTTGGATGAACCTGCAGTTGCGATGGGATTTGTACTGGGCGCAGGAGGAGGAAGCGAAGGTTCTAGCAGACATTCGAACGCGCCAGCCAACGCTTGTTATGACGACGGGATAAACGGCGATCGTTGACGGAAAGGTTAGTGACATGGAAACCCGCTTCTTCGAGCAACCGATTCTGAACTCACCGTATGCCTATCCCGCGCGCCATTGGGAGCTTGACAGTCAAGGTCAGCCGACGCAGCGGATCATCGAGAATCGTCGCCGGGCTGAATTCATCACCCCGGTGCCCAAGCCGAGAAAACGCAAGGGATCGGGCCAGCAGCAGCAGTTCGTCTTCGACGAGGGCGCCGGTCTCTCGTCCCAACAGCAGCAGTACGACCCCACACCGATCATCAATGCCCTGCGGCAGCGTGTGGACCAGTGGCGCGCGATTCCGAATGCAGCCCATTGGGGCGTGACCCCGGAAACGGCGCGGCTGCTCGAACACTGGCGCCACCATCCTTTCAACAACGCCCGGCCGTTTTTCTGCCAAATCGAGGCGGTCGAGACCGCCATCTGGCTGACCGAAGTGGCGCCTAACGACAGGACCGGCAAGGTTTTTCTGGAGCACCTCGCCAACGCCAACCACGACGCCAACCCGGAGTTGATGCGCCTGGCGCTCAAACTGGCTACGGGCGCGGGCAAGACGACCGTCATGGCGATGATCATCGCCTGGCAGACGGTCAACGCCGTGCGCCGACC
>JAYRVL010000724.1:0-8297 GCA_041918575.1 Anaerolineae bacterium
ATCCGGATTGATCTCCATGGCGAGACAGCGGCGGTTCAATATTTGGCACACTCTGGCCGTTGTGCCGCTGCCAGAGAATGGATCGAGCACAAGATCACCTTCGTTCGAAGACGCTAAGATCATCCTGGCGATCAATGCTTCGGGTTTCTGCGTCGGGTGGTCCTCTCGTTCTGGATTTGAGTAGTGAACATGCGAAAAGGTCCACACATCACCGGGGTTAGCGCCGGCCATGTTGTTCCGCTCTCTGTAGTATTTCTGTGGTATGCGGACTGAGTCAATGTTGAACACGAAGTCTTCCGACTTTGTAAACATGAGTACGTCGTCGTGACGTGGTGAGAATCCTTTGGTTCGGCCCATGCCTTGCGTATAGTGCCAGGTGATCCAACTGTTGAAGTACATGCCCAGCCGCTGATCCAGGATGTCGTACAGATAGCTGATAAATCGAAACCCCATGAACACATAGAGCGTGCCACGTGGGGCAAGCACTCGATGGGCCTCCTGCAACCAGGTCTCCGAGAACTGCAAGTACTCGCGAAAGCCACGAATGTCGTGATTGTTGCCGTAGTTCTTGCCTAGATTATAGGGTGGATCGGCAATGACGAGATCAATTGACGCGGGAGCTATGTCACGCATCAGCTCGAGAGAATCGCCCGTCTGAATGACGATGTTACTCATCTGTCTTGATCCATTCGTTTTTCTTCGCCATATCGAGCCACCCGGCGAAACCTTTTCGGATAATCTGCAAGCCCCACGCGAAATATGGGTTTGCGGCGGCAACTAAGATGACGTCAAATTCAGCCGCCTGAACTGCCTCAGGCTTCATTGGCACAGTCGCCCCCATTCTATCACGGACTCGCGAAAACTCCAACCCTTGTTTTTGGCTGCCGGTATTCCGAGCCACACGTTGCGAATTCAATCTGGCGAGCTCTGAATTTCCCCCTGCCTGACGCAGGTCATACGATTCTACCCACGCGGGTGGTAAAATGAGGGTGTTGATTGTACCCTGTGGGTGTGGCGACTGCGCCGGCTGATCCGATTGGCGCCTCCTCGGCTTCCGGCGCCGCAATCCAGAGGATTGCGTTACAGGGTGGCCGCGCCCACCTGGAGCATGTGCTGTCAAGGAGGACCGCATGCCAATTACCCTCCGTCTCACGCCCGCTAACGGCCAGGAAGCCGCGGCCCGGCGTGAGTTGACCGACTTTGTCGAGCGCACCAGCGGTCAGACGCTGGCGGCCTGTTACCAATGCGCCAAGTGCGCCGCGGGCTGCCCCCTGGCCGCGGCCATGGACCTGGCGCCGCAGCAGATCATTCGCGCGCTGCAGCTCGGCCAGCCTGACCTGGCCCTGCACAGTCAGACGCTCTGGTTGTGCGTGGGCTGCCAAACGTGCGCCACCCGCTGCCCCTGCAACGTGGAACTGCCGCGCATCATGGACGCGCTGCGGCTGTGGGCTGAAACCCACGGCCCGCAACCCACGCCACGGGACATCCCCACCTTCCATCATGTTTTCCTCAAATCGGTTGAACTGACCGGCCGCGCCTATGAGATTGGCCTGATCGGCGGCTACAACCTGCTCTCGCGCCACCTGCTCAGCGGCTTCGACCTGGCGCCGCCCATGCTGCGCAAGGGCAAGATCAAGCTGCTGCCGCAGCGCGTGCGGGCGCGGCCGGAGATCGCCGATATCTTCCGCCGTGCGGCCGAGGTGCGCCGCCAGCAAACGGCAACTGTCCCGCCGCCGGCAACCGGAGGTGACGCATGAGCGCCTATGCTTACTACCCCGGCTGTTCGCTGCATGGCACCGCCACCGAGTACGCGGACTCTACCGAGCTGGTCTGCCAGGCCCTGGGCATCGAGCTGCATGAGCTGGACGACTGGAACTGCTGCGGGGCCTCGTCCGCGCACGCGGTCAACCCCTGGCTGGCCCTGGGCCTGGTGGGGCGCAACCTGCACCTGGCTCAGCAAACCGGCCTGCACCAACTCCTGCTGCCCTGCGCGGCCTGCTTTGCCCGCTTCAAGGAAACGCAGCACACCCTGCGCCATGACCCGAAGACCGCCGCGCAGGTCGCTTACGTGGTGGGCGCGGAGGTGCCGACCGACCTGGACATCGAGCCGTTGTTGGCCGTTTTGAGCCAGCCGGAGCCGCTGGCTGAACTGCGGGCGCGCCTGCTGCAGCCGCTGACCGGCCTCAAGCTGGCGCCCTACTACGGCTGCCTGCTCACCCGGCCGCCGGACGTGACGCACTTCGATGACCCTGAAGACCCGCAGACGCTCGACAACCTGCTGCGCCTCATCGGCGCGGAGGTGGTGGACTGGCCGGGCAAAACGGCCTGCTGCGGCGCCAGCCTGGCGCTCAGCCGCCCCGACCTGGTGCAAGACCTGAGCGGCCAACTGCTCTCCTGGGCCGCAGCGGCTGGCGCGGACGCCATCGTCACTGTCTGCCCGATGTGCCACAGCAACCTGGACACCCGCCAGAATCAGATCAGGCACGCGCACAAAGGCGATCATCACCTGCCCATCTACTACATCACCGAGCTGATTGGAATGGCCCTGGGTTTCGACCCCGACCGCCTCGGTATCTCACGTCACGTGACCGAGGCAGGCGCGCTGTTGGCGCAAAAACTGACCCCGGTTCCAACCCCAATCTCAGCCCCGGCGCTGACCAGCCTTGAGGAGGTGAGCCATGGCTAGAATCGGCGTTTTTGTCTGCCACTGTGGCACCAACATCGCGGCCAATGTGGATTGCGCAGCCGTGGCCCAGGCCGCGCAGCAAATGCCGCACGTGGTCTTTGCCACCGATTATAAATATATGTGCTCCGAGCCGGGCCAAAAACTGATTCAGGACAGGATCGCCAGCGAGCACCTGGATGGTGTGGTGGTGGCCTCCTGCTCACCGCGCATGCACGAACCGACCTTCCGCCGGGCCGCGGCCGCCGCGGGCGTCAACCCGTACCGCATGGAAATGGCGAACCTGCGCGAGCAGGTCTCCTGGGTTCACAACGACCGCCGCATCGCGACGGCCAAAGCCATTGACATCGTCAGTATGCTGGTGGCGAAAGTGACGCGCGATGAGGCGCTGCGCCCCGGTCGTGCGGAGCTGAGCAAGCGCCTGCTAATTATCGGCGGCGGCATTGCCGGCATCCAGGCCAGCCTCGATGTCGCCAACGCCGGTTACGAGGTCACGCTGGTGGAGCGCACCCCGACCATCGGCGGCAAGATGGCGATGCTCGACAAGACCTTCCCCACGCTCGACTGCTCAGCCTGTATCCTCACCCCCCTGATGGTGGACGTGGCTCAGCATCCCAAGATCACCCTGCGCACCTCCGCGGAAGTGACGCAGGTCAAGGGCTTCGTGGGCAACTTCGATGTGACCATTCGCCAGCACGCGCGCTACGTGAACCATGCTGTTTGCACCGGCTGCGGCACCTGCTGGACCAAATGCCCGGTCAAGGACATCGTGGCCGAATTCGATCAGGGCATGGGCGCCCGCACCGCGATCTACATCCCCTTCCCGCAAGCCATCCCCAACAAGCCGGTGATTGATGCGGACAACTGTCGCTACCTGGCCTATCGCCGCGCGCAGGTGGAACAGGGCGCTGCGCAAGGTTTGTCCGCGGCTGATGCGGCCAAGCTCAAGCCGGTGGGGCCGGATGGCAAGCGCCTGCCGCAATGTCAGATCTGCCAGAAGATGTGCCCGACCGGCGCCATCACCTGGGAGCAAACCGACGAAGTGCTGACCGAACGCTTCGGCGCGATCATCGTCGCCAGCGGCTATGACCTCTTCCCGGTAGGCGGCGAGCTGCCGGCTGCAGAAGGCGCAGCAGGTCTCCGTGGCGTGACCCCGCGGCGATCCTATGGCGAGTACGGCTACGGCGAACTGCCCGACGTCATCACCGCGCTGCAGTTGGAGCGCTTGATGAACGCGTCCGGGCCGACCAAAGGCGAGGTGGTCCGTCCGTCGGATGGCAAACACCCGCACACCGTCGTCTTCATCGCCTGCGTTGGTTCGCGTGACGAGAAGGTGGGACGGCCCTACTGCTCCAAAATCTGCTGCATGTACACCGCCAAGCAGGCGATCATGCTCAAGGAGCACGACCCATCCGTGCAGAGCTATGTATTCTACATGGACATCCGGGCGGGCGGCCGCGGCTATGACGAATTCATCCGCCGCGCGCAGGAGGCTTACGGCGCGCAATATCTGCGCGGCCGCGTCAGCCGCATTTACCGCCAGGGCGAGCAGATGCTGGTGCAAGGCTATGACGGGCTGATCGGCCGGCCGGTGGAGATCGAGGCCGACCTGGTGGTGCTGGCAACCGGCGTCACCGCGGCCAGCGGCGCGGTGGAATTGATGCAGACCCTGGGCATCTCGTACGATCAGTACGGCTTCATCAACGAGGCGCACGTCAAGCTGCGGCCGGTCGAGACCAATACGGCCGGCATCTACCTGGCCGGGTGCGCGGCCGGGCCCAAGGACATCCCAGATACGGTGGCGCAGGCCAGCGCGGCCGCGGTGAAGGTGGCGGGCCTCTTCGCCCGCCCGTTCATCGAGACCGAGCCGACGATTGCCGAAGCGGACGCGCGGCGCTGCGTGGCCTGTCACCTGTGCGAGGAAGTGTGCCCGTTCGGCGCGATCAGCTTCGTGGCGCTGCGTGACGGCCGCCAGGTGGCGCAGGTCAACGCGGCCGTGTGCAAAGGCTGCGGGCTGTGCGTGGCCGGCTGCCGCGGGCACGCCATGTTCCTGCACGGCTTCAGCGATCAGCAGATTCTGGCCGAGGTAGATGCCTTGTTTGCCCGCCCCCTGTGGCTCAATGTGCGAGAGCTGGCGCCCCAGGGAGTCGGCGGCGCGGCGGAATGCGGTTTATCCGAAGGCCGCGGAGGTGCATCATGAGCGAGCTATTCGAACCGAAGATTGTCGGTTTTCTGTGTAACTGGTGCAGCTATGCCGGCGCCGACCTGGCAGGCACCAGCCGTTTGAGCTATCCCCCCAACATCCGCATCGTGCGCGTGCCCTGCTCCGGCCGGGTGGATCCGCTGTTCGTGGCGCGCGCGCTCAAGGAGGGCGCGGATGGCGTCCTGGTCCTCGGTTGCCATCCCGGCGATTGTCACTACAGCGATGGCAACTTCGTGGCCCGTCGCCGCTTTGCCATCATGCAGGAACTGCTCTTCTTCCTGGGTTTCGAACGCGAGCGGGTGCGCCTGGACTGGGTCAGCGCCAGCGAAGGCGCGCGCTTTGCGCGGGTCGTCACCGAGTTCACCGAGCAGGTGCGGCAGTTGGGCAGCCGTAGCCCCACGCGTTGGGTGGTGCAGAAGAGCGCCGACGGCATGAAAAAGAAGACGCCCCGCCCGACCGCGCCAGCGGTGGCGGATGCTGAGACCAACCCGGCGTTTGCGCAGCAAATCGCCCAGGCGCTGCGCGAGCTGGCGGTGCGTTTGCTGAACGAACAGCAGGTGCAGATGGTGTTGGGTTGGGAACAGGGCAGCGTGCGCCGCCGGCCGCTCTTCGCCCGCACGCCGGAGCAGGCGCAGCGTCTGACGGTCAACATCGAGGAGCCGCTGAACCTGGTCAACTACCTGCGCAACCTGACCGGCGCGGCCAATCGCCCCGGCGTTTCCGCAGAGGTTCGCCCCGGCGTTTCCGCAGAGGTTCGCCCCGGCGTTTTCGCAGAAAATCGCCCCGGCGTTTTCGCAGAAAATCGCCCCGCCCAACGCGTCGCGGTGCTGGTCAGCCCCAACGACCTGCGCACGCTCAATGTGCTGATCGCCGAAGGACAGCTCAGGCGTGACGACCTCTTCCTGATCGGCTTTGGCGAGCAGCCGGCCGGTCGTTACGACGCCACTCTGCCGCTGCCGGCGCGGCCCCTGGAAAGCGCCGGCCCGCCGCGGCTGGCCCTGGCCGAGGTGGAGGCGTGGCCCACCGCGCAGCGTTTTGCCTTCTGGCAGGGGCAGTTCAGCCAGTGCCAGCGCTGCTACGCCTGCCGCCAGGCCTGCCCGCTCTGCTACTGCAGCGAATGCGTGGCCGAGCAGCTCGACCCGGCCTGGCAGAGCATCGCCATTGACAGCAACGAGAAGATGTTTTTCCATACCCTGCGCGCCTTTCACCTGGCCGGCCGCTGCGGCGACTGCCAGGCGTGCAGCCAGGCCTGTCCGGTGGGGGTGCCGCTCTATCTGCTCAACCAGAAAGTGGCGCAAGAGGTGGAGCGTCTCTTCGATGGCTACGAGGCCGGGACCGACCCCGGCGTCAGCTTGCCGCTGACCACCTTCCGCCGCGATGAAGTCCTGACGCAATCTGGCGTTTGCGCAGCAAATCGCCAGGGATTGCAGGAGGTGAGGCTCTCATGAACACACCCATCATGACCCAAGCGGCCCTCGAAACCTGGTTGACCAATCTCCTGCCCGCGTACGACGTGATCGCGCCGCAGCAGCAGGGCGCGCAGATCGTCTTTGCGCCTGTCAACCAGGCGTTTGCGCAGCAAATCGCCGGGGCGAGCGACATCGCCTGGAATGCCGGGCGCACCGATCTGTCGGCTAAGGAATACTTCCTGCCGGCCAGCGAAGCGATCATCACCCTGCGCCCTGGCGTTTTCGCAGAAAATCGCCCCGGCGCCGGCGGTATGCAGATCACAACCGCGCACCTGGCGCGACCGCAGGTGATCTTTGGCGCGCGCCCCTGTGACGGCCATGCGCTGGCGGTGCTCGACCGCCTGTTCTTGGATGACCCCGTGGATGTCTACTATGCGGAGCGCCGCGCCATGACCACGATGGTGGGCCTGGCGTGCAGCGATGGCCCCTGGACCGGCTGTTTTTGCACCGCGCTGGGCGGCGGGCCAAGCGACCGCACGCATCTCGACATCCTGTTGACCGCCTGCGACGGCGGTTTTGCCGTGGATGTGGTGACAGACAAGGGCCGCGCCCTGCTGGAGGCCGGCGCGGCGGTGTTGGTAAGCGCCGACGTCACTCTGCCTGAACCGTCCGCGGTCACGGACTTGCACCTGCCGGACATGACGGCCTGGCGCGCGACGTTCAACGCGCCGTACTGGGTCGAACTGGCCGAGCGCTGCCTGGGCTGCCGCACCTGCACCTATGACTGCCCGGTCTGCTACTGCTTCGACGTGCGCGACCGGGTGATGGGCGATGGCAGCATCGAGCGCCTGCGCTGCTGGGATTCGTGCCAGGGCGCGCTCTGCTTTGCCATCGCTGGCGGTCACAATCCGCGCCCCACCCAGGCCGCGCGCCAACGCCAGCGCTACATGCACAAGTTCCTCTACTACCCGGAGCGCGAGGGCGCCGCGCTGTGCGTCGGCTGCGGCCGCTGCGTGGAACAATGTCCCGTCAACATTGACATTCGTGAGGTGATCGGCTTTGTGGCCGCCAACAACCGGGCCGCGGCCGCGGAGGTGCAGTCATGAACAATCCTTATCTGCCTCACCTGGCTGAGATTACGGCCGCGCGTGACCTGGCGAGCGGCATCAAGCTCTTCCGCTGTCGCTTCGTCGAAGAAACGCCCCCCGCTTTTCATTATGCACCGGGCCAGTTCGGTTTCCTGTCTGCCTTCGGCGTGGGCGAAGCGCCCTTTGGCCTGGCGGTCAGCGAGGCGCGCAGCCACGGGCAGGTGGAGTTTGCGGTGCAGCGCATCGGCAGCGTCACCAACGCGCTGCACGACATGCTGCCCGGCGACCTGGTGGGCGTGCGCGGGCCGATGGGGCACGGGTTCCCGTTGGAAGAGCTGAAAGGGCCGCGGCTCATCATCCTGGGCGGAGGCATCGGCCTGGCGCCTCTGCGGCCCCTGATCCAGGAAATCCTCGATCAGCGCGCCGCGTATGGCGACCTGGAGATCTTCTGCGCCGCGCGCGGGCCTGACCTGCTCTGTTTTCGCGAGGAGTACGAAGAATGGGCCGCCGCGCCGCGCACCACGGTGCATGTCACCGTGGATCGGGGCGACGCGACCTGGCAGGGCAACGTGGGGCTGATCACCGAGGCGCTGGCGCGCGTGGCACCCAGCCCGGACGGCGCGCTCGCCATTACCTGTGGCCCCCCAATTATGATAAAATTCGTGCTCAAGGAGCTGACGCGTCTGGGCTTTCGACCGGAGCAGATCATCACCACCCTGGAGGGCAAGATGAAATGCGGCCTGGGCAAGTGCGGGCGCTGTAACGTCGGCGATCAGTATATCTGCCAGGACGGTCCGGTCTTCCGCTTCGACCAGATCCAGCGGTTCCTGGAGACGTTCTGAAAGGAGAGAGATTAGGGATCAGAGATCAGAGATCGGGTTTCGTGGAAGAAGGGAGTTCTTTCGCTTCTCCGC
>JAYRVL010000725.1:0-3484 GCA_041918575.1 Anaerolineae bacterium
GAGCGCCGCGACGGCGAGCGCAGCGCTCCAGCCGCGGGTCACTCGCCCACCACCTCGAGAGGCGCGTCGACGAACGCGCGCTCCGAGCGGCTCCACACGAAGAGTCGGTGCGCGGTGATCTCGCCGTGATCGACGGCACGCCGATGGCGCAGGAGATCATCCAACGGCCGTTCTGGCGATTCACCCAGGCTGTGCAGGGCCTGCTGCCACAGCGGCTGCTGCCGCACATCCTCGATGCGCAGCAGTCCGGCGCGCAGGCCGTCGTCCAGGTCGCTGGTGTTGTACGCGATTTCGTCCGCCAGGTTGGCTAACTGACACTCCAGGGTGCCCGCCAGCTCCGGCTCATAGCCCGCGGCGTCGGTCACGTCGTAGTCGGTGTCGTGCTTGACCACACCTTCGCGCACCTCGTAGGTCAGATTGAGGCCGTCGAAGGCCGTATAGCGCTTTTCCAGCTTGTCCAGGATGCGCATCGTCTGGCGCTGATGATCGAAACCGCCAAAGCCCTGCATCAGGCCGTTCAACGCCTGCTCGCCGGTGTGACCAAAGGGCGGATGGCCCAGGTCGTGCGCCAGACAGATGGCTTCGGTCAGGTCTTCGTTGGCGCGCAAGGCCCGCGCCAGGCTGCGCCCCACCTGCGCCACCTCGATCGAATGAGTCAAACGGGTGCGGTAATGATCGCCCTCGGTGTTGACGAAGACCTGCGTCTTGTACTCCAGGCGTCGGAACGCGGTCGTGTGAATGATGCGGTCACGGTCGCGCTGAAAGACCGAGCGGTAGGCCGGTTCTTCTTCGGGTACGCGGCGCCCGCGACTGTCGCCGCTGCACGTGGCATAGGACGCCAGGCGTTCCCGCTCCCGCTGTTCGAACTCGATGCGTGTTTGGATCATGTTGACCTCCGTTCAAACCACCAGGACGGTGCGCAAGAAGCCCATTTGATCCAGGGTATCGTACGCGTAGGCCTGCACCAGTTGGTTCTCATCTTGCAGGTAACGGTAGAACACCTCGGCTGTCTCCAGGGTGCGAATTTTGCTCAGGGCATAGGCCGCGCGTGAACGTGCGCCCTGCGGCCCGGCTGCCAACACGGTGGCAAGCGCGGGCGTCGCCCCCTCGCCCATCAGCGCCAGGGCATCGGCGGCCGAGGCGCGCACCCAGCCGCTGGCATCGCCCAGGGACTCGATCAAGTCAGGTGTAGCCTCCACCAGTCCCAGTTCGGCCAGCGCCAGCGCGGCCGCGCAGCGCACACTGGGATCCTCGTCATGCAAACATGCGGTCAGCGGTCGCAGCACGCGGGCGCCATCGTCGGCCAGGCCGGCCACTACCACGAGCGTGCGGACCCCCCACCAGCGCCGGTCCGTGTCAGGCTCGGCCAGCCAGGAGATCAGTTCTGACACCATGGCGTCATCGGCGGTTGCCAACTGGCGCACGAGATGTTCTGCCAGGTCATCATCCTGCGCCTCGATCGCGCGGCGCAGCGGGGCCAACAGGTCGTAAGCAGTAGGTGTCGGTGTCATTCGCGTCTCCCAGGCTCAATGGGGTTGGAGAAAATCAAGTTACGTCAGATTATAGCATCAGCTTCATGCGAAGACAATAAGATGAACAACGCCATGTGTTGCCAGGGGCGAAAGAATGTGCTATGATCGCGGCTGCGTCGGTTAGCCCGGCGCGGATTCCTGACAACCATCGAGACTGATGACCACGCACCCAACCAAGAACACGACCGGCGCAGCGCCGGTCGCCATCGCCATTGCCCCCCAGATTGCCCGCGAAATGGGCGTCAACCCGTCGCAGGTCAGCGCCGTGATGGCTCTGCTGGACGACGGCAACACCATTCCCTTCGTGGCCCGCTACCGCAAGGAAGCGACCGGCGGGCTGGACGAAGTACAACTGCGGCAGATCGAAAGCCGCCTGGACTACTTGCGCAGCCTGATTGCCCGGCAGGAGGCGGCGCTCAAGAGCATCGGCGAACAGGGTAAGCTGACGCCGGCGCTGGAGCAGGCGGTGCGCAGCGCGGCGACCTTGCAGCGCGTCGAAGACCTCTACCTGCCCTATCGCCCCAAGCGCCGCACGCGCGCGATGACGGCGCGCGAGGCCGGGCTGGAGCCGCTGGCCGATGTGCTGCTGCACCCGGAGAAGCTCAAAGGCTCGCTGGCTGGCCTGGCCGCAACTTTTGTCAATGACCGGGTCGTCGACGCGGAGGCGGCCCTGGCCGGCGCTCGCGACATCGTGGCCGAGGCGGTGAGCGAAGATGCCCAGGTGCGCAGCCATGTCCGCGCCAAGACGCTGAACCAGGGCCTGCTGGTGGTCAAACTGGCCGCGGTTGGGGCTGATCCGGGCCGCAAGTACGAGATGTACCACGACTTTGCGATGTTGCTCAAAGATGTGCCCAGCCATCAGCTCCTGGCGATCAACCGGGGCGAAAAAGAAGGCGCGCTCAAGGCGGCGCTGGCCGGGCCTGATGAGGAGATTCTCAACGACATCGGCCGCCTGTTCAACAAGGACCGCCGGCCGGCCGTGGCGGCGCAGGTGCAAATGGCAATTGCCGACGGCTATGACCGGCTGATTCAGCCGGCCGTAGAACGGGAGGTGCGCGGCAGCCTGACCGAGAAATCGGACGACCAGGCGATTCTCACCTTTGCCACCAACGTCAAGAGCCTGCTGCTGCAGGCGCCGCTCAAGCGCCGGCGCGTGCTGGGCATTGACCCGGGCTTTCGCACCGGCTGCAAGGTGGCGCTGGTAGACGGCGCCGGCAAGTACCTGGCTTCGTTTGCCATCTTCCCGCACGAGCCGCAAAAGCAGTGGAGCGAGGCGAAGCGCCAGTTGCGCGCCGCGATCGAAGGCGGGCAGGTGGACGTGATCGCGATTGGCAACGGCACGGCCGGCCGCGAGACAGAGCACTTGGTCGCGGAGCTGATCGGCGAACTGCGCGCCGCGGGCGGCAAGGCGGGCCGCGATGTGGCCTACACCCTGGTGAGCGAGGCCGGCGCGTCGGTTTACTCCGCCTCGCCGCAGGCGCGTGAGGAGTTCCCCAACCTGGATGTGACCGTGCGCGGGGCGATCAGTATTGCCCGGCGGCTGCAAGATCCGCTGGCCGAGCTGGTCAAGATTGACGCCAAGAGCATCGGCGTGGGGTTGTATCAACACGACGTGGACCAGAAAAAGCTGCAGCAGGCGCTCGACGGCGTGGTGGAGGACGCGGTCAACCTGGTGGGCGTGGATGTGAACACGGCGTCGGCCGCGCTGCTGCAATACGTGGCCGGCATTGGCAAGAAGGTGGCGCAGAACATCGTGGAGCAGCGCGAGCGCGAGGGGCCGTTCCGCAGCCGCGCGGACTTGAAGAAGGTCAAGGGGTTGGGGCCTAAGGCGTTCGAGCAGGCGGCCGGCTTTCTGCGCATACCAGACAGCGCCAATCCGCTGGACAACACCGCGATTCATCCTGAATCTTACCTGGTGGTCAAGCGTCTGCTCGATCTGCTGGGCATTGGCC
>JAYRVL010000726.1:0-7605 GCA_041918575.1 Anaerolineae bacterium
CGATCCTCCCCCGGCCCCTCCCTGCGAGGGAGGGGAGAAGTGTGGCCGAGGCGTTGTTCCGGGATGGGCTGTGTCTGCCGTCGGGCACGGCCATGAGCGAAGCGGATATCGAGCGTGTGGCGACGGTGGTTCAGTCGCAGCGGAAATAGATGCATGGCTGATCCGGCGCGCCACCGCGAGAACGTCTTCGCCGCCCACCGCTCCCACCTCTACCAACGATTGGTCATTGCCGGGTATCGCCATCGCACCGTCACGCGGCTCTACAGCGGTCTGGCCGCTGTGGGTCTCTTCCTGGCGGTCCTGTGGTACTCCGGCGGCGCAGTCAGCGATCTGACAGTCATGGTGGCGCTGCCGCTGCTTTGCGTGGGGCTGTGGCGCGGTGTGGTCGGCCGCGAGCGGGCTGCACAACAACAATTGACTCCCGATTGAAGTTCGAGCCTCATGGCTATTCGTCCGGGAGGTCTTCGCGTCCAACTGGATCGCGCGGCCGGTTTGTCTGGCCCGGTCAACTGCGCTACAATGGGTTTTGGCGCTACTGGAATGCTTGAAAGTGTAAGCGGTTTACAGAGCGGAGATGGCAGAAAGGAGGTCTTTGATCATGGAACGTGTTCAACTCGGCAAAACGACCTCACGGCAACATAGCGGGGGGCTGGCTGTGAATTTCCCCAACTCCGTGCTGATTGCAGCGCGAGAAGATCCGGTTCACTTTCAACGCAGGGTACTTGTCCAAACACTGGGCTCTTTGTATGCGCAAGGCAAGCTATCGTCTGGGCTGGCCGCGCAAGTGCTCGGCTGTGACAGGTGGGAATTCTATCGTCTGCTGACTGAATATGGTTTTTCGGTGTTGGATTACGCTGAGGATGAACTGGCCTACGAAGCTAACACCAGTCAACAGTTGGCGGCTCGCATTACCCGACCATGAAAGCAGTCGTCAATGCCACACCACTGATCTCGCTGGCGCTTCTGGGCCGCTTATCATTGCTCAACGAGATGTTCGATGAGGTCATCGTGCCTCGGGCCGTCTACGCAGAAGTGGTCCAAGGCGGGGCGGGTAAGCCGGGGGCCGATGCGCTCGCCGAGGCAGATTGGTTGAACGTTGTCTCAGCGGACGTCTCGCTCACGATAGAACCTTTGCTGCTTGGCCTGGATGCTGGGGAGTTGGAGGTTCTGTTGCTGGCGCGGCAAATCGATCCAGACTGGGTCATCATAGATGAACGCCTGGCGCGGCGGGTGGCCTTTGCCATGGGTTTACCGGTGAAAGGAACCTTGGGCATCCTGTTGGCTGCTGTGTTGGCCGGATTGCTGTCCAGGCAAGAAGCGTTAGATGACCTGCAAAGGTTGTTGGCCCGTGGTATTCGCATTGCTCCGCGCTGGCAGCAGTGGTTTAGGACGGAGTTGGAAGGAGAGTCAGCAGAGGACAGGGCATAAATCAGGCTTGGCGACCTGCTCGGCATCGCCTTCATGCCCGAAGCGCCCTGGGGCCGCGGCACGCGTTGGCTCACCGTCATCACGCCCCCCGGCCCCCCAATCCTGGGGGAGAAGGATGTATTTCCCCCAGAGTTGGGGGGCCGAGGCGTTGTTCCGCGATGGGCTGTGTCTGCCCTCCGGCGCCGCCATGAGCGAGACCGACTTGGCGCGGGTGGTGGAAGTGGTGCGGTTGCTCTATCACTGGTACTCTCCCACGACACCGGCGGTTGGCCGGCTGGCCAAGGTCGGATCATGTTCAGATTACGAGCGGCTTGATGGCGCCTGCAAACGGAGCATCTCGGTAAGAGCGAGCTCGATAGCTTCACCTCCGCCTACGCATGAGCGACTGGCCATCAATCAAAGCTAAGGAGCTCCTGGCGACGCTACAGCGAATTGCTTGGGCTGTGAAACGACAACGCGGTTCCCATCGTGTCTTGACAAACCCGTCCACCTTACTTGGTTGCCCAAGATTGACCGGTTGTGGCCAGCGAGTATAATACGAGGAAGAATGTAATGAGGAACCAGTTTACTCTTTGTTGGGGCAGCAAAACCTTACCATGATCAACCAGTTCTGCCGCCAGGCAACACCTGAAGAAATTGCCGCTTATCATCACCAACTCTACCCCTTGCAGGACATCGTCTTCGAAGTGGCCTCAATCTTCAAAGACACGATCTACCTGACAGGCGGTACTGCCCTGGCGCGTTTCCACTTCGATCATCGGCTGTCAGAAGATCTGGATTTCTTCACACAAGGATCCCAGGTGCAGTATATCGCCAATGAATTGATTGCGCGTTTGCAGCAGCGCACTCTGACGGTTGCGGTGGAACAGTTGTCGGCATGGTTTGTCCGTTTCTTCGTTGCCGATCAAGGGATCCGCCTCAAGGTTGACATGGTACGCGACACGCACCTAACCGGAGAACTGACCCGACTGTCGCAGGGCATTTACACGAATTCATTGACAGATATTGGCGCCAATAAGATCACGGCCTTTGAGGATCGCGCCGCGATCAAGGACATCGTTGATCTCTACTATATCTGTCAGGACTACGACCTGCCTTCTTTGTTCGCCCTGGCCGATCAGAAACGTGTGCCCGTTGCCTACGAACATCTGTTGACAATCAACCAGCAAGGAATATCTGGCAGCGCTTTGCTGACAAAACCCCTGTCCGATCAGGCCGTAGGCGCGTTTTTGACGCAGCTGCGCCTGGCAACCGAAGCAGAGATTGAAAAAAAAGAACAAACAGCGGCACAGGAAACTGAGCAGATCGTTGCCGGTTTGTTGTGGGATTATCCGCCAGAGGCACGCCGGATCACAACACGATCGCGACCGGTTCTGCGGCAGCGCCTGCCGCAACTGGCTCTGCCCCGCCGGCGCGTGATCGAGGCCTTGCTGAACGCGTAACTTTATGCATGGGGACTTCCTTATGCCACAGTGATCGTTCCATAGGTAGCCTTCTGCTGAGATTGGGCCATGAAGACAGGAGATAGATGAAACGATGATCCACCTGCTTGACCGCCCAGCGACGCCGCGCCAGGTCCAGGAGATGTTGGAGGTCTACCCGATCCTGCTCAAGATCGTGGTGGATATCCGGCGGCGACTGTTGGCCGGCGGCGGCGAAATGCACGCGGATTGCGAGGCGCTGTTGCTGGCTGAGGGCAGCGAACAGGATGACCTGTGGGGCGCCAACTGGTATCCGGCCGAGCAGCGCATCGAGTTCGAGTCGTTGATCAACATCCGTCCGCGACTGGGCAATCGCAGCATTATCATCCAGAACGAAGATGTCCGACGCCAGGTCGCAGCGATCACCCGTGAACTGTTGGGAGGTGTTCAGTGAAGAATCGCGAGCGCATTCGCGAGCGTTACCTCCGAGATGCGTTGCCCTTGCGTTTAGCCGGCCTGGCGGCCGACCTGGGCCGGGTGGCGTCTTCGGCCCGGCATGCGACGGGGGGCGCGGCGGCCGCTGCCATGCTGGAGGAGAGCCAGTATTTGATCGAATGGACCGCGGCCGCAGCGCCGATTGAACTGGCGGCGGAGTTGGTGGACATGCAAGCGCTGCTGGCGCTCTGGCGCCGAGCCTGGCCCGAAGCGCAGCAGATCCCACTCCTGCGCAGCCTCCTGGCAGCGCAGGCGAAACAGTGGGCCGACCAGGTCATGCGCCACGTGGCCGAGGACGTGCGCTGAGCCCAAACACCGGGGCATTCTATCCGACGCACACAACGCCAGACTCCGCTCACGCTGCGCAGTACTCCGCCAGGTCTGGACGATAACGAGAGGGGGATTGACGTCGGTTAGCATTCCCCGGCCGACTGTGCTATACTTCGGTGTGGGCGTGGATCCGCAAGCTGAATCATGGGCGTTGCTGGAGGGGAGCCATGCGTTTCTTCAATACCGCCGGGCCATGCCGACCCGACATCCATTATATGCTGCCGGCCACCCGGCGGCTGCCGACCGTCACGACGCTGATTGACGGGCAAGCCTACTTCGTCATTTACGGTCCGCGGCAGAGCGGCAAGACCACCGCGATGCTGGCGCTGGCGGCCGAATTGACCGCTGCCGGGCAGTATGCGGCTGCGCTGGTCTCGGTGGAGGTGGGCGCGCCGTTCAAGGATGATCCCGGCACGGCCGAGTTGGCGATCCTGAATGCATGGCGTACCTGGGTCAGTTGGCAGTTGCCCCCTGCGCTGCAGCCGCCTGCGTGGCCCGCCGCGCCCATTGGCAAACGCATCGGCGCGGCGCTTGCCGACTGGGCGCAGGCCACGCCGCGCCCCCTGGTCCTCTTTCTGGACGAGATTGACTCACTGCAAGATGTGGCCTTGAACTCGGTGCTGCGTCAATTGCGCGATGGGTATCCTGGTCGCCCCGGCGCTTTCCCCTGGTCGTTGGCGATCGTGGGGATGCGCGACGTGCGCGATTACAAGGTAGCTTCTGGCGGCAGCGAGCGCCTGCACACGGCCAGTCCCTTCAACATCAAGACCGAATCACTGCTGTTGCGCACCTTCACCGCCGCGGAAGTGGCCGAGTTGTATCGTCAACACACCGATGACACCGGTCAGATCTTCACCCCCGCGGCCCTCCAGCGGGCCTTCGATCTGACCCAGGGCCAGCCCTGGCTGGTCAACGCGTTGGCCCGCCAGGCCGTGGAGGTGGTCGCGCCCGACGCGCGCCAGCCGGTGGACGCGGCGGAGATCGAGCAGGCCAAGGTGTTGCTGATCCAACGCCAGGACACCCACCTGGACAGCCTGGCCGAGCGGCTGCGCGAGTCGCGCGTGCGTCACGTGCTCGCGCCCCTGCTGGCCGGCGAGTTCCTGGGCAACGTGTCGCCCGATGACGTTCAGTACGTGGTGGACCTGGGCCTGATCCGGCGAGATCCATTCGCGGGGCTTGTCGTCGCCAACCCGATCTATCGCGAAGTGATCCCGCGCGTGCTTGCCAGCGTGACGCAAGATTCCATGCCGGCCATTCGCCCCACCTGGCTCAAACCTGACGGCAGCCTGGACGCCGAGGCGCTGCTGGGGGCATTTCTGGCCTTCTGGCGGCAACACGGCCAACCGCTCCTGGGCAGCGCGCCCTATCACGAGATCGCCCCCCACCTGGTGCTGATGGCTTTTCTCAGCCGCGTCGCTAACGCCGGCGGCACGCTCGAACGGGAGTACGCCATCGGCAGTGGGCGGATGGATCTGTGTCTGCGCTATGGCAGCCTGACCTTGGGCATCGAGTTGAAAGTGTGGCGAGACGGCGAGGCGGACCCGCGAGAAGAAGGGCTGGCGCAGTTAGACAGCTATCTGGCTGGCCTGGGGCTGGAGACCGGCTGGCTGGTGATCTTCGACCGCCGGCGTGACCAGCCGCCCATCAGCCAGCGCACCTTTGCGTCCGCGGGAGCCACCCCCGCCGGCCGCGGGGTGACGGTGATCCGCGCGTAACCGTGATGTCGTTTCTCGACGGTAATCGTTCAGGCTTAGATTGACGCTCCGCTCCGTTCACGCTACGCAGTGCTTGTGTTTCGGCATGGGCTGAACGGTTAAAAATTCAGAAGACAAGCCCCGTTGTCGTAATATCCAATCTCTAATTCCCACGAGGTTCATCGCCATGCAAACACCCGTAACCCCAGGCCATCCCTGGATGAACAGACTGCTGCGTCTGTTGTTGAAACTGCGTAATCGTCACTTCCTCGCCCTCGACATCCTGTTCGCGCTGCTGACGCCGACCCTGGCCCTCTGGCTGCGCACCGAGAGCCTGCCGCTTGTGGTTCACGGCCAGTCCCTGATCTTCGTCACCGCGGCCTTCCTCGTCATCAAGCTGGCCGTCTTCTTCCCCTTCGGCTTCTACCGCCGCTACTGGCGCTACGCCAGCATTGACGAGCTGATGCTCATCGCCGCCGGCGCCCTGATCGCTGGCGCCGTACAAACGTTGGTCTTCTTTGCCGTTCTGCGCCCGTTGGGCCTGGCCGCCCCCGGCTTTCCGCGCTCCATCCCCCTGCTCGACGGCCTGCTGACCCTGGCGCTGGTGAGCGCTGTGCGCTTCGTCGCGCGCGCTGCCGAACGCCTCCACCAGGTTCTGCACGGTCGCGCCAACACCACCCGCACCTTGATCGTGGGCGCGGGCGCGGCCGGCCTGATGATCGTGCGTGAGATTCAGAGCAACCCGCACGCCAACCTGCTGCCGGTCGGCTTCGTGGATGACGAACCGGACAAGCTCCACACGTTCATCCGGGGCGTGCGCGTCCTGGGCGCGCGCGCCGAACTGCGCCAACTGCTCAAAGAGACGCGCGCCGGCCTCGTGGTCATCGCCATGCCCACCGCGCCCGGCAAGGTGATTCGCGAGATCGTCGCCGTCTGCGAGCAGGCCCAGACGCCGATCAAGATCATCCCCGGCCTGTACGAGTTGCTCGATGGCGCCGTCAGCGTCAACCAACTGCGCACCGTGCAGATCGATGACCTGCTGCGGCGTGAGTCGGTGCAGATTGATGGCGCGGCGGTGCAGGCCCTCCTGCGTGGCAAGCGCGTCCTCGTCACCGGCGGCGGCGGCTCCATCGGTTCCGAGTTGTGCCGCCAGATCTTGCGCTGCAACCCGGCCGAACTGGTCATTCTGGGCCACGGTGAAAACTCCGTCTTCGAGATCGGCAACGAACTGCAGCATTTCCTGGCACGAACACCCGCAGCCATTGTCGCGCCGCGGCCGCTGGTGCGCAGCGTCATCGCCGATGTCCGCTTTCCAGAACGCCTGCGAGCCGTCTTCGACGAGGTCAGGCCGCAGGTCGTCTTCCATACCGCCGCGCACAAGCATGTTCCGCTCATGGAAGCCAACCCATCCGAAGCCATTACCAACAACGTGTTGGGTACCCGCAACGTTCTGGCTGCCGCGCAGGCCGTGAGCGTCGAACGCTTCATCATGATCTCCACCGACAAAGCGGTCAACCCCACCAGCATCATGGGCGCGTCCAAGCGCGTGGCCGAACTGCTGGTGCATGAGGCCGCGGCCGTCAGCGGCCGGCCCTACGCCGCAGTTCGCTTTGGCAACGTGCTGGGCAGCCGCGGCAGCGTCGTGTTGACATTCAAACAGCAGATCGCGGCCGGCGGCCCCATCACCATCACCGACCCGGAAATGACCCGCTTCTTCATGACCATCCCCGAGGCGGTGCAGTTGGTCCTGCAGGCCGCGGTGCTGGGTCGTGGAGGCGAAGTCTTCATGCTCGACATGGGCGAGCCGGTCAAAATCCTTGACCTGGCGCGCGACCTGATCGAACTGTCCGGCCTGCAGGAGGGGCGTGATATTGACATCGTCATCACCGGCATTCGCCCTGGCGAGAAACTGTACGAGGAGCTTTTCGTGCCCGGCGAGACCTATCAACCCACCGCGCACGAAAAAATTATGATCGCAGCCCAGGCCAGTCAGCGCCGCGCGCGGCGTCTGCCCGCCGCCGTAGACGACCTGGTCGCCGCGGCGCGCGCCAACGACGCCAACGCCATCCGGGCCGGCCTGCTGCACCTGGTGCCGGAGTTCACCCCGCCCGACAACCAGGACGATGCGCCCCCTGCCGTCGCGCCGCTGCTGCACCTCCCGCCCACCGAACACGGCAATGGCCGCCGCGAGCGCGCCTCGGTCATCTCCTACGCCCCGCACCCCGACATCCTCCCGC
>JAYRVL010000727.1:0-2050 GCA_041918575.1 Anaerolineae bacterium
AGGGCGCGCGGGCGGGATCGCTTCGGCGCCGGCCATGCCTAAGATCATGCGTGACTGGGTGCCAGTGTCAACCTTGAAAGCCACGCGCACGCCGGCATTTTCTCTTACCAGGGTATCGAGTACGTCCGCGCGTGGGTTCTGGGTAGACATGACCAGGATCACGCCAAAGGCGCGCGCCTTCGATGCCAGCCTGACCAGGTCAGCAAACGGCGCGGACCTTGGCCCGCCCCAGAGCATGACCAGGTCGGTCACTTCGTCAATCACCGCCGCGACCAGGGGCAGCGGATCAACCCCACGCGCGGCCGCATTGTAGGCGCGCAGCGATCGCACGCCGGCCGCGCGGAAGATCGCTTCACGCCGGCCTACTTCGTTGACCAGCCAGGCCAGCGCAGCCGCGGCGTCTTCCGGCGTTGTGGCAACAGGCAGCGCCAGATGTGGCACGCCATTGTACGGCCACAGTTCAACGCCCCCCTTGCCGTCAATCAGGATCATGCGCAGCTCGCGCGGGTCGTGGGCGCGTAGTAGTGCGACCAGGCCGGCGTTGACCGCGGTTGACTTGCCACTGCCTGACTTGCCGGCAATGAGTAGGTGAGAGGTCTGCGCCAGACTTGCCCAGATGTGGCGCCCGTCACGCGTCACGCCAAAAGGCCAGGCCCACGGGTCAGCCTGTGGCGCCATGTCGGGCAAGTCCACGCGCGCCGGCCAGGGCGGCGGTTTGGGCGGCGGCGCCAGCATAACCACGTAGGACAGGCCCACGGTGTTAAGCCGCTTGACCGGCTTACCCACGACGGCGGAAAGGTGCGACAGCACCTTGTCGGTCTCCAAGTCTGGAATACAGACGCCCCGCGGCAAGCGCGAGGTGTCAAGCTCTAGGACAGCGTAACGATCACCGGCCAGCGCAAGATGACGGTAAGAAATCTCTACCGTTTCGCCTGCTTTGGTCTGGTAGCAGTGTCCGAGGTCGGTAAGGGCGCGGCGGATTCGCGCGGCGAGGTCGTAAACATCAGCGTCGGTAATCATGGTTCGTCTCCCTGTCATCACTCGTTACCCGTTTCTCTCACCGGCGGGTGCTTCGTTCCCGACCGGCGGCGTCAATCAGTCGTCAGGGGCGGTCAACTCCAAGAGGCGGTCAACATGAGCAGCCTCTAGCCGCGTGACCTGCGGCATGGGCATACTGAGAGCAGCAACGCGGGTTGCCGCGGCGTCTACGGCCTGCGCAACGTTGGACGCAGCGCCGGCGTGCCGTGTAGCCCCTGCGGTCATGGCGACGGCGGCGGCCTGCGCGGTCAGTTGCAGCGAGGCGCCCTCGGTCAGTTGCAGCGGCATCGTAACACGGCCGGCCCCGTCAATCAGTGCCAGGCCAGGTGAGCGGTTAGGGTCAATCAGCGCGGCCCACTGGCGCCCGCTTTCCCGGATCACCGGAAATTGCCCGCCCGGAGTCGGGTAAACCAGGGTAGACCGCAATGACAGCCAGCGCACGCCGGCCAGCGCAAGGCCCACGGCCAGGACGGCCACGGCCAGCCCCAGGCCCAGGTAAGCGAGGGTGCGCGCGGCCACGGCGGCGGGTTGCGCGGCCATATCGCCGGCCAGGTCAACCCGCGCGCGCGCAGCCAGTGCAGCGGTTTCGACGGCGGCCCGCGCCCGGATCGCTTCGGCGTCAGCCTGCGCGCGGACAAGCTCGCCTGCGCGCCACGTGTCCACGGCTTGGAGGCCCACGGCCAGCGCCAGGCCCACAGCCAACAGAAACCCAAGAGCGGTTAGCTTCGTCATGGTTGCCCCTTTATGCCCCTTCAATGAGCAGGTCAGCGACCGTCACGCCCAGGGCGGCCGCGAGTTTGTCCAACGTCCCAAGTGTCACATCGCGCTTGGGATCATGCCAGAGGTCAAAGACTGTCCGGTAGCCCAGGTCAGCCCGGCGCGCGAGTTTCGCGATATCGTAGCCGCGCGCCACGGCCAGCGATTGCAATCGAGTATGCGTCATTCCCGTCATCCTTTGTCTGTGTGATTTGGGTGTGTGTGCAAACGGTTGCGTGCATGGTTCTCCTCGGTG
>JAYRVL010000728.1:0-2185 GCA_041918575.1 Anaerolineae bacterium
CGCGCAGCGCTGCGGCATCGGGCAAGGGAATAAAGAACTCGCGTTCGTCCATAATGTGAAAATTATACTACAGCGCGCGGTAATCACCAAGACGATCAAACCTCGGCCGAGGAATCGGGGTTCCGCTGTCACGGCGCGCGACGAGACCGATCTGGACGCGCTGACCGACGAACTGGCGCGGGTGGCGCAGGAGACGTTACAGCCGGAGGGGGTGAGCGTGTGGCTGAAGGCAGCAAAAGACCGGACTTCGTAACGCTTGCCGTAACGATCTCTGGACGGTACCCTGGTACACTGATGGCGTCATAAGGAAACGGAGCAATATTGAGCAACGCATATCGTAAACCAACTCAAAGACAAACCGGAAAAGGAGAAATATGAACGATACTGCAAACGAGCAATCCCCCTGGCGAGGCGCTCACCATCTCTCGCTCGTCACGCGCGACTTGGACGCAACTGTACGTTTCTATCACGGGTTGCTGGAGATGCCGCTCTTTGGGGCGATGGGGCCGAGGCAGAACCATGGTCGCCACTACCTCTTCAAGGCTGGGCATTTCATCATGCATTTCTTCGAGCAACCGGATGCTGAAATCCCCACGCCGCCCGCCGGCTGGGAAAAGCACGGTGTCGCCTTCCTTCCAGGCACGTACCAGCATGTGGCCGTGGAACTGGCAGATGAAACGGCCTTGCTGGATCTTCACACACGCCTCTCCGCTGCAGGCGTGACCGTTACGGATGTGACAAGCGAGGGACCAATCCGGTTGTTCTACTTTACGGACAATAACGGCATCCTCATCGAGGCAAACTGGACGCCATTCGATACGTTTGCGATGCCGATAAATTACAGCCATTCCGATCTATTCAGTGATCCCAACCCGACGCCAGCGGTGCAGGAGCTCATTCGTCACGGTCGTCTCGGCGATTAACCTACCGAGGGAAGACAGAGCAATGATGCGCAATCTATTTCGCAAACAGTCTCAGGGAGAGGCGACCTTGCCCATCCCCGCCGAGGCGCCGGCCGAGCCGGCCCCGGTGGCAGCCCAGATCCTTCCGCTGGATTTCGCGCCCAACGACCCACTCAGCGCGTACTTGCTGAGCACCGGCGGCGCGGTGGACCTCGATCGGCTTAAACTGGACTCGCCCGCGCTGCGTGCGCTGCGCGAGGCCGGGGTCAGGCTGATCGCACCGCTGGCCGGCCAGGGTGAGTTGATCGGCCTGCTGAACCTGGGCCCGCGGCGCAGCGAGCAGGAGTACACGGCCGACGACCGTCAGCTCCTCGCCGATCTGGCGACCCAGGCCGCGCCGGCCGTGCGCGTGGCCCAGCTCGTCCGCCAGCAGCAGATCGAGACGCAGGCCCGTGAGCGGCTGGAGCAGGAGCTGCGCGTCGCCCGCGTCGTCCAGCAGACCCTTCTCCCGAAGGAACTGCCCGAGCTGGATGGCTGGCAGGTGGCGGCCTACTGGCAGCCGGCCCAGGCGGTCAGCGGCGACTTCTATGACTTCATCGTCCTGCCCGGCGGCAACCTGGGCGTGGTCGAGGCCGACGTGACCGGCAAGGGCGTGCCCGCGGCGCTCGTCATGGCGGCCACGCGCGGTATTCTGCGCGTCGCGGCCGAACAGGATCCCACCTCGCCCGGCAAAGTCCTGGCGCACGTCAATGACCTGCTCTGCCCCGACCTCCCGCCCAGCATGTTCGTGACGTGCCTCTACGGCGTGCTCAACCCCGCGACTGGGCGCTTCGTGTTTGCCAACGCCGGCCACAACCTGCCCACCAAGCGCACTGCGGATACAGTTGTTGAGCTGCGCGCCACCGGCATGCCGCTGGGGCTGCTGCCGGAAATGACCTATGACGAGCACGAGGCGCTGTTGGAGCCTGGCGAGATCATCCTGATCTACTCCGATGGCCTGGTCGAAGCGCACAACCCGCAGGGCGAGATGTTCGGCTTCCCGCGGCTGCGGGGCATGGCCGGCGGCGCAGGCAGTGGCGCGGATCTCATCGAGCACTTGCGCGGCGCCCTGGCCGATTTCGTCGGGCCGGGCTGGGAGCAGGAGGACGACGTGACGTTCGTGGCGCTGGAACGTGTGCCCTCACCCCTGGCCCCTCTCCCAACCCTGGGAGAGGGGAAAACGACGCCCTCACCCCTGGCCCCTCTCCCAACCCTGGGAGAGGGGAAAACGACGCCCTCACCCC
>JAYRVL010000729.1:0-1837 GCA_041918575.1 Anaerolineae bacterium
ATGCGCGCCAGGCGGGCACCAAGGGTGAGGTGGGCCGTGGCAGAAGCCAATTGTTTCATTTGATCACCTCGGTCGCCAGGCGCAGCATGTTCGAGTTGAGGTTCAGGCCATTGCCGCGCGCTGCGCGCAGGTTGGCCTCGAAATTGATCTTGCTGCCATCGGTCGCCATGTTCAGGGCGACGCCCCGGGAGGCTGCCCCCGGCGAGTCGGCGACGGGCAGCGCCGGCCGGCCGCTGACCGCGTCAAGCACCCCCGGCAGGTTGCTGTTGACGGCACGGCTGATGAAGACGATATGGCAATCCCCCAGGGCATCGACGCTGCTGACCCGCTTCACGGTCAGGCTGCGCCTGGCGATTTTCTTGCCTTTGAGGCTGCTCAGGTCATCACCGAAGGGATCGGGCCCATAGACGCAGAGATTGAGGGTATCGCCGACCGCGTCCGGCCATTCGGTGAACATCGCGAAGTTGCCGAGGAGCGACGCCTTGACGCGGTACTCTTCCAGGTCCAGGGCATGCGCCCATTGTGCGCAGCAAAACAGGGCAAGCAGCCACAGCACGCGTCCGGACCAGGCTGTCTTCCTGCCAATCATGCGCCGGGCTCCACGGAGGCCGCCCTTGGAAGGGGAATGAATCGTTGAGCAGGCATCAGAAACGGTAATCCAGCTTGATCCTTGCGTTTATTCCGTCCTGGTCGAGACGGGTTTGCCAGTTGGTGTCCGCGGCCGGGTGCTGGTAGTGCTGATTGAACAGGTTGTGGATCGCCAGGGAGACGTCCAGGCCCTTGGCCAGTCGGGTGGCGATCAGGTTCACGTTGGCAAGCCAGTAGCCATCGACGCTGGTGCCATCGACGGCCTGCCGCCTGGAGTCGTACTGGACCTCGCAGCCAAGTTGCAGGGCCCACCACGGCAACGGAGTGTAGAAACCGAACTTGCCCAGCCAGACCGGCGAATTGGCCGGAGTCCCGCCGCCGATGTAGCTGGCATCCTGATAGGCCACGCTGCCGCGCATGCGGGCGCCCGACGCCCACATCTTCGCCGCCGACAGTTCCACGCCATTGACCCTGACATCGGCACCGGTCTGGTATTGCGACAGGCCGCTGACGGGATCGATGCCGAGGGTCACGACATCCCGCAGGTCCCACTGGTAGAGCTGGCCGCGGATGGTCAGATCGTCGGCCAGCCGGTGATCGACGACCAGTTCGCCGGTGGTGATCGTCTCGCCCGCCAGCCGCCTGTTGGCAACCTGCGAAATGCCATCGTCGAAATCCCGCTCGTAGGAATTGGGTGCCCGATGCGCCTGGCCGTAGAGCGCCTTGACCGTGGTCGCGGGCGATGCCCGCCAGATCAGCCCGAGACGCGGACTGAGCCTGCTGCCGGTGATATCGTTGTAATCCACCCGGAAGCCTATCGTCGTCGACCAGGCGCTGGCGATCCGCCATTCGTCCTGGGCATAAAGACCGACCCGATAGCCCGTGGTCTTGACCAGAGTCTCCTTGCCGGGGATGCTCAGGTCATCGTTGGCCTGCTCGTTGCGGATGTTGTCCTGTACCTCCAGCCCCAGCATCAGCTTGTGATCGGTCAGCCCCGAGTAGAGCAGGCGCAGTTCGCCGCCATACCAGCCGGAGTTGGCCGTCGCGCGATTGGGAATTCCCGAGTAGATGGCATTCATCCGGTAGCGGTACTGCCCAAGGAAAAGACGGCCCATGACATTCACGTCGCCGCCGGCAACATCGTCCTGATACTTCAGTTGCGTGAGCAGGTAGCCATCCTGACCGTACTGTCCCGGCGTAAGCGGATCGGTAAAGAACGACGCGTAAGGGTCGTCCTTCTTGCGATCGG
>JAYRVL010000730.1:0-3551 GCA_041918575.1 Anaerolineae bacterium
CCCGCTACCAACTCAGCGGCCCCTTCGTCCTCAGCGTAGGCACATTGGAACCACGCAAGAACTACCCGCGGCTCATCAGCGCCTTTGCCCGGCTGCGCCGCCAAACCGGCGCGCCGCACACCCTGGTCATCGGCGGCGGCAAAGGATGGCTGACCGAAAGCATCTTTGCCCAGGTGGAGCGAGAGCAGGCCGCGTCATTCGTGCGCTTTCTCGGTTATGTCAATGAGGATGATCTGCCCACGCTCTACAGCCTGGCCGATCTTTACGCCTTTCCCAGCCGCTACGAAGGCTTCGGCATCCCGGTCATCGAGGCGATGGCCTGCGGCGCGCCGGTGGTGTGCGCGGACAACTCGTCGCTGCCCGAAGCGGCCGGCGACGCGGCCCTGCTGGTCAACGCGGATGACACAGAAGCATGGGTCGCGGCCCTGGAGCGTGGGTTGACCGACCAGGCCTGGCGGCAGGCGGCCCGGCGCCGGGGATTTGCCCAGGCCGGCCGCTTCACCTGGCAGGCCTCGGCCACGCAGCTCATGGCCGCTTACGCCCGCGCCATCATGGTATGACAGGAAAACGATCATGGAACCACGTTCGCCCAAAGAATCACAAACCGAACTCAGCACGTTCATGCAACCGGAGCACGCCAACTCGCAGGGCAACGTGCATGGCGGCTCCATCATGAAACTGGTGGACGAGGCCGGCGCGCTGGCAGCCATGCGCCACTGTCGGCGCTCATGCGTCACCGTCGCCATGGATTCGATGACCTTCGATGCGCCGGTGTTCATAGGTGATCTGCTCGTGCTGCAATCGTGCGTCACCTATGTGGGGCGCACCAGCATCGAGGTGATGGTCACAGTCTATGGCGAAAAAATCTTGACCGGCCAGCGCGTGCTGACCAACACCGCCTACGTGGTCTACGTCGCGCTGGACGATCAACGGCGGCCGACGACGGTGGCGCCGCTGCTGTTGGCCAGCGATCAGGAACAGCGGCGTTTCGACCAGGGCAGCGCGCGTCAACGGGAGCGCCTGGCGCGGGCGCGCCGCGACAAGGAATCATGACCGCAAGACGCCTTGCCCATCTGCTCCTGCTGGCCGGTCTGCTCGGCCTGGCCGGCGCAACCTGGGGCGCCTGGGTAGCGTTTGCCAGCCCCGGCCTGACCCTGCTCGGCATTGACCTGGCCGAATATGTGAAATTCCTGCCGGAGGTGCGCAGCGGCGTCCTGCACGTAGCGCGGGAGCAGTTCTACCTGCCGCCCTTCACCCTGAGCCTGGGCTTGAGCGCGCTTTCGCTGCTCGGCGCGCCCTGGGCCAACCGCCCGGCGCGGCTGCTGCTGGCCCTGCTGGCCGTACCCTGCGCCCTGGCTCTGCTGCCGCCCGCCTGGTCGCCGGCCACCTTCGGCCAGGCAGAATTCCAACCGCAGATTCGTATGTTGAGCGCGGCGCTGGCGCTGGCGCTGACCGGGCTGCTGGCGCCGTGGTTGCGGCTGCAGCCTGGCGCCTGGCTGCGCCGCGCACGCGCCGCGCTCGCGGTTCTGCTGGCCCTGCTGGCGTTAGCTACGACCATCCTGCCCCTGGCGCAGTGGTCAGCCGTGCGGCCGGCCATCGAAGTGATCTATCACCGTTCGCTCAACCTGGGATGGGGCGGCTGGGCATTGGCTGTGGGAGGATCGCTCCTGGTCGTCGGCGCGCTGCTGCTGGCCCGCTCAGAGTCGGCGCATGATGCGTAATCCGGCCTGGCGCGGCCTGCTCATCGCCCTGGCTGCCAACATGGCCCTGGGTCTCAATTCGGTTTTTGCCAAGTTCGCCTACCGGGCCAATCTCGATCCCAACACCCTGACCATGCTGCGGCTCACCGTGGCCGCGTTGGCGCTGTGGTTCATCTTCCTGACGCGCTGGCGGGCGTTGATCCCCATCCCGCGCCGGGCGCTGTGGGGCTGCATCCTGATGGGCGTCGCCAATTTCCTGGCGCAAACCAGCTACTACTGGGGCCTGACCCGCATCAGCGCTTCGCTCGCCACCCTCGTTTTCTACCTCTACCCGGCGGTCGTCATCCTACTGCTGCGCCTGCGCGGCGAAGCGTTGACCACACGCCGCCTGGCGCGCTTTGGCGTGGCGCTGATCGGCGTCGCCCTGTTGATGGACATTCAGGGGCAAAGCGTGGATACGATCGGCATCGTCCTGGTGTTCATCACCATCGTTGCCTATTCCCTGCACCTGGTCATCGGCCAGTTCGTGGTGCGCAACGTGGCCGCACGCACGGTGGTGCTTTATGTCATCAGCACGATGGCGCTGCTGGCAATCGCTCTGCGCTTGCTGGCGGGGGGAAGTCCGCTGCCGGCGACGTGGGCCGGCTGGTGGCCGGTCTTGGGCATCGGCCTGCTGGGCACGGCTGTGGCGCGGCTGGTGATGTTCACCGCCATCAAGCGCGTGGGCAGCACGCAGTTGGCGCTGTTGGGCGTGGTAGAGCCGCTGATGACCGTGGCCGTTGCATATAGTTTCCTGGGTGAAACGCTGACGCCCGTGCAGTGGGTTGGCGGCGGCTTTGTGCTCGCCAGCCTGCTGCTGGTTGATCTGCCGTAGGCGACAGCAGTGGGGTACGCCGAACTGGTACACGGATGAACGCGGATGTCTGAGGCGTGGCGTCTTGGCGTTGAAAATCGCCCTTACATCAAGAATGCCAGGGCGCGGTAGAGGTCTGGCTGGCGGCGGGCGGTAGGCCCGGCGGGGATGCGCACGGCCAGCAGACGCCCGCTGGCGTCGAAATCGAGGTGGGCGGGGCGCGACAGGCGCTGGACAATGGCGCTGTCTGGCGTGGAGACGAGGAACAGGGATGCGATCCGCGCGGTCAGGTCATACCCGATCAGGTTGGCGGGCGTGGGCGGCGGCGGCGGGCCGATGACGGGCAGTCCCGCCAGCCGCTGACCCAGGCGCAACACCTTGCTGTCGGCCAGGAGCAGACGCAGCAGGCGGCCGTCAGCGTCCAGGCAGGCCTGCGCGTCGCCATCGAGGGCGCTGACCACGGCGCGCGGCCGGCGCCCGCTGCCCAACCGCACACTAATCTCATCCGGGTCGCTGAGATAGATGGGGCGGATCGCCACTGCATAGTAGGTCATGTGGTTGGCCCCCGGACTCAATTTGCCAGCGTGGGGGTCAGGGTCAGCGTCGCGGTGATCGTGGCTGCGGGAACGGGCGTCGGCGGCTTGGGCGTGGGGGTGGCTTTGCAGCCGGCAATGGGCCGGCTGGCCGATTCCTGCATGGGCGGCGTCTCGAAGATTCCGTTGATGGCGGCGGCGATTTCGGCCCGCTTGGGTTTGAGAACCTGGGCGCCCCCGGCGGTGGTGTAGGGAGTCACCAGCCGGTAATCGAGCACTCGTCCATGTACGTTCTGCATGTCCAGGCGCAGGCCAAACGTCGCCAGGTCAATGATCTCCTTGAAGCTCAGGTCCGTCTGAATGGCGCCCTTGAAGGTCAGCCAGAGCGCCGGGATCTTGGGAATGATGTTGAGCGAGAGCGCCTGCTGGCGGATCGCCAGGAGCACCTGCTGCTGGCGCCGCGAA
>JAYRVL010000731.1:0-7526 GCA_041918575.1 Anaerolineae bacterium
CCGGCTAAAGCCTCGATTCCGGTCACATTTGGAATTCCCGGCGTTTGACGCCGCGGCCAGGCGTGCCTATAATCAGCCAAGAGGAGGAGAAGCATGAAGATCACGCGAACGAGCCATGACGGCCACCCTGGGCAAAGGTGGGCCGTTGTGGCGGCAATACTACTGGCGCTGCTGGCGGCATGCGCGCAAACCCCTACTCCTGTCGTGCCGCGTCCGCTGCCAGAGGCGACCCTGGCGCTGCCGCCCGCGGCCCAGGCCCGTCCTTTTCCGATCCAGGCCATTCCCACCGATAATCCCACGACGCCAGCCGCGGTCGAATTGGGCCGACAGTTGTTCTTCGATCCCATCCTTTCGACCAGCCGCGCCATGGCGTGCGCCACCTGCCATCAGCCGGAGCGGGGTTTGTCCAACGGGCAGGTGGTCAGCACGGCGCGGCCCGGCGCGCCCGGTCGCAACGTGCCAACCCTGTGGAATGTGGGTTTCAGACGCTTCTTGACCTGGGACGGTCGGGAGATCGCCCTGGAATCACAGACGCGCGCGCCCTTGACCCTGCCCCATGAAATGGCCGCAGTACCTGCCGAGGTGGACGCCAAGCTGCGGGCGATTCCGGCGTATGTCGCGTTGTTCGATCAGGCGTTTGGCGGCGGCGCTGAGTCGGTTACTTTCGACCATGTGACGCGCGCGCTGGCTGCGTTCGAGCGCACTTTGATCAGCGATAACAGCCCGGTGGATCGTTACCTGGCCGGGGACGCCGCAGCGCTGACCGCGGCGCAGCAGCGTGGGCTGGCGGTCTTCTTCAGCAAACAGACGAACTGCGCGGAGTGCCATCAGCCGCCCACTTTTGCCATGGAAACCTTCCGCGTGATCGGCGTGGAAAGCGAAGATCCCGGGCGCGCCGGCGTGACGCCTGAGGGGGTGCGCGGCGCGTTCAGGGTGCCTACGCTGCGCAACATCGCCACGACCGCGCCCTACATGCACAACGGCTCCCTGGCCTCGTTGGATGCGGTGATCGAGTTCTACGCAGCCGGGGCGGGCCGGGTGCGTGATTTCCCTTACGTGGATCCGCTGCTCAAGGGGTTCGAGTTGAGCGAGCAGGAGAAGGCCGACCTGATCGCTTTCTTGCAGGCGTTGACCGATGAGAGCCGGCTGCCGGCTGCGCCCTCGCCCGCGCTGTCCGGGCTGCGGACCGGGCGGCAGTAAGCGGTACATCGCCGCATCGCGGCGGAACGCCCTTTCGGCCCGAATTCATTCGGCGGCTGCAGTCGGCGCCGGATGCCTGAGCAGTCACGAAAAAAACAAAGCGCACTGTCCCTGTCTGGACAGTGCGCTTTGTCTGTTCGGCGATGAGCCGTTCAAGCCCTGGGCGGCGGTGTGCGCAGCGTGCGCGCGCGGCGTCGTCGTCCGCTCACACTCAGCCCAATCACCCCGCTGAGCAGGATGATGACAGCGGCGAGCGCGGTCGGTGTGGTTGGGGTTGCCGTTGTGAGGCCTGTCAGCGCCACGGCTGAGGGATCAACGACATTGACGCTGAGGGTGGTGTTGGCATGGTGGTCACCGCCGGGGACGCCATCCAGGTTGACGGAGTTGCCGGCGGCGTACAGCGTCACCGTCTGCGGCGCGGACATGGGCGCGGTCCAGCCGAAGCTGAAACTGGCGCTGCCGGCGGTGTTGTTCTTCGGGCTGGTCTGCGTGATCTCGCCATCCATCACCTGCGTATCGCCCCCCAGGCTGGCTAACGTGCCGGCTGTGGCGGAAACATCAAGCCCGGCCGCGGTTTGCTGCGCCGGGGCGGCGCTTTGCACGCTCAAGGTAAAGATGACGCTTTCACCGGCAAGCACCGTGCCTGGGCCGGTCAGGTTGACGATCGGCGTGCTGCCGCCGCCGTGGCAGGCGTTGCACGACATGCCGAAGTTGGTAGCCGGGTTGCCTGAATGGCCGGAGATGCCGGCGCTTGAGGCCCGGATGGGCGCTGCCAACCAAAGCAGGCCCGCCACCAGGCCCCCCATGACCAGGACAGTCAAAATGAACGCTTTCCTCATGCGTTGTCTTCTCCAGTGTATTGCGCCAGTGTATTGCGGCATTGTATACTAACCGCACGCTGAATTTTTCGTATTCACCACGGAGGCACAGAGTCCACGGAGCTTTTTCCGTTCTCTTCCGCTCTTTCCGTGTTTCCGTGGTGAAAATTTGACATGCGCCCGGTATATTGCGCTAGCGTGAGCCACACTGGCGCTCCGGCGCTTACTGGGAGTAGCATACCTCACCCAAATCGCATCCCCAACGCGCCGCGTTCATGCCAATGTCCTTGATATCCACGAAGCTGTCGTTGTTGAAGTCGAAGCGAGCCTCATAGCAGGTCTCTTGGGCGCCTTCGGCGCAATTCCAGTGGCTGGCTACCGCGATCAGGTCGTTGGTGTCCACGGTATGATTGCAGTCGAGATCATACGGTGAGCAGGCGACGAGGGTGGTTGGAACGAACATGGGGCCGGAGAAGCAGGGCCAGGTCTCATTGACGTTGTCAGTCCAGCAGTACTGCGTGGGGTAAGGCGGCAGGTTGTGGCGCCAGGTGGTGATCGTCTCGCTCTGCGGAACGTACCAGAGCACGATGTTCTGGTTGTTCACCGCCTCGCCATTGATGAACTGCTCAGGGCCTTGCACGTAGGTTCCGGTGCAGCATTGGCCGATGGCCGGCATGTCGGCATCGCCCTCGGATGTTTTGTGTTGAGTTACATAGAGCCAGGCGTTGTCGCCGGTGCCGCCATCGTTGAACTGGCCGCGCCCCGGCTCGATGTAGTAGCCGGTACCTGATTGGTCCATGACCCGGTAGCGATAGCCTTCAGGCGTGTAGGGAGCGCCTTGCAGCCACCACCCCTCGGTGGCCTGGTCAGCCCACTGCGCGCCGTCCCACAGGGCCAGCGTGTCGTTGCTATCTCCCTTGATGGCAATGTCAATGCGTACCACCGGCCGGTAGGTGGCTTCCTGATCCGTGTTGTTGCCGCAGCCCTGGCCGTAGGAAACGCTCACCACGCGGAAGCGGCCGTCATCGAAGAACTGGAAGTGCTGCTCGTAGCGGTAATTGCACGATGCGCCCCAGTTGGACATACGGAAGTCTTGCACGACCGCAAAACCAATGATCGAGTTGTTCAGATCGAGCAGATTGCGCACCTGGGTGACGCCGTAGGGGTAGATGGGAAAACCGCCGCCGCCGCCGCCGCAGCCCGTGTAATCGCGATAGCCCCAGTTACCCGGATAATGCGCGTGCCACTCGATCAGCTTCATGCGCGTCGCCACCGTCTGGGGCGCGCCATTCACGTCGAAGGTGAGGTTGGTGATCTCCAGGGCGTCGGTGGGCGTCGTGCGGTAGTCCATGTTCCAACCGTTCCGATTGACATGAATGGTGGTATTACAGTCGGTCGGCGCCTCTTGCGGTCTCAGGCTGTAAGCCGAGCTGCGCAGGTCCTGCGGTCGCTCGGACCACCAGATCTTGGCGATCTTGTCCTCGGTCAGATCCACGAGCACCCAAACCGTACCGCTGTCGGTGAAAAAGGTTGTACCGGCGCAGAGATGACCGCCATCGCACTGCGTCCCCATGTTGTGCTGATCCATCACGCCGATCTGGCTCACAGCAGGAGCGAAACCCAGGGCCGCCTCTACATCTGCGCTGGCGCGAATCAGCTCGACTGCACGGTTGTACAGGCGTTTATTGATCAGAGGAAAAGTGTTGGGCACTTCGAATACGTCCAACATCAGGCCCTGGTGAACGATGGCGGTGACAGTGGCGTTGCGGTCGAAATCGTAAATGTCCACCTGGTAACAGCCGCCGTCGGAACAGGCGCGATAGCCAGGCGCGTAGGGGCCGTAGAAGGGGAAAACCTCGAACACTTCCGCGCGATGACCCGCGACGCGCGCCTGCACCCGCGACGAAGCGACCGCCGCGGTCTGAGCCGCCTGTTGCTGCGCCGTCATGGCTTGTTCGGCCGGGTCCAGGGGAGTAATGGGGCCATCCGTCGCGGCGCCGGCCGGCAGCCAGAAGCTGCTCAAAATTGCCAGCACGGCCACGGCGGCCAACAGATGAACGCGAAACGATAGTCGGTTACTGATCCTGATTTTCATATTTTCTCTCTTCCACAACGAGCGCGACACGCAGAGGTGGGGCAGACGCCTGACCAGAACGACCGCCAGGTGCAGCAGTCAAAACCGGTAGTGCCACAGGAGAGCGGCAGAGGCAGCCGATTTGTAACCGGCGCAGCCTCGTCGCCAACCCACAAGGGCCGTAGTTTAGCACAAAAACTTTTTTTCTGTCAAAAGAAGCCTGGCATACTCAGGAATTCCAAATGCATCCGGGAGCGAGGCTTCAGCCGGTCTGAACCCTGGCCCCGAGAACTCAGAAACCGGCTAAAACCTCCAGTCCAGTACGCCGCTAACGACCAGAGTTGGAATTCCTGATTGCGAAAGCTGCCTTTGTGGTTCTTTGTGATACAATGATAGTGTCGTCGAAGCCGCCGTGCTGACTCGACGATTCCCTGAAGACTGCATGAACGCCCGTGACAACGCATGACAATGCAAAGGTAGTCAGAGGTAAACAACCATGAATCCTACCAAACCTCGTCTTTACCCGCGTGGAGCGGACCTACTTCACAATCCGCTTCTCAACAAGGGTACCGGTTTTACAGAGGCTGAGCGCGAAGCGCTTGACCTGCGCGGTCTGCTCCCGTCCCGTGTCGCCACCCTGGCCCAACAGGAAGAGCGCGTCTTGAGCAACGTGCGCAGCCTGCCCACGGCGCTGAGCAAGTATCGCTACCTCACCGGTCTCCTCGATCGCAACACCACCCTGTTTTATCGGCTGGTCATTGACAACCTGGATGAGATGATGCCCATCATCTACACCCCAACCGTCGGTCAGGCCTGCCAGGAGTACGGTCACGTTTTTCGACAGGCGCGCGGTCTCTTCATCGGGATCAACGACCGCGGCCGCGTCGCAGACATTCTGCGCAACTGGCCCTACGCCGATGTCCGCATCATCGTCGTCACCGATGGGGAACGCATCCTCGGCCTGGGCGACCTGGGCGCGAACGGCATGGGCATTCCCATCGGCAAACTGGCGCTCTATACCGCTTGCGCCGGTGTGCATCCCGCCACCTGTTTGCCCATCACCCTGGATGTCGGCACCAACAACCAGGCCCTACTCGACGATCCGCTCTACATTGGCCTGCCGCAAAAACGAGAGCGCAGTGAAGCCTATGATGCGTTCGTCGAGGAGTTCATTCTGGCGGCGCAGTACCTTTACCCGCGCGCGATTGTGCAGTTCGAAGATTTCGGCAACATGAACGCGTTCCGCCTGCTGCGCAAATACCGCGATCGTATCTGCACCTTCGACGATGACATTCAAGGCACCGCCTCCGTGGCGTTGGCCGGCGTCTATTCGGCGCTACGCCTGACCGGCGGCCGCCTGGCCGACCAACGCTTCGTTTTCCTGGGCGCAGGTGAGGCCGGCATCGGCATCGGCGATCTGATCGTGACGGCCCTCGAAAATGAAGGCTTGTCAGAGAGTGAAGCCCGGCGCTGCTGCTGGTTCGTGGACTCGAAGGGGCTGGTGGTCGCGTCGCGGTCGGACCTGGCGGAGCACAAGCGATCGTTTGCGCACGATCATTCGTTCATTCCCGATCTACAAGGGGTCGTCGAGGCGCTCAAGCCCACCGCGCTGATCGGCGTATCGGGCGTTGGCAGCACCTTCACGCGGCCGATCGTCGAGACGATGGCACGCATCAATCAACGGCCAATCATCTTTGCCCTCTCCAACCCCACCTCGAAGGCGGAGTGTACGGCCGAACAGGCCTACACGTGGAGCGAGGGCCGCGCTGTGTTTGCCAGCGGCAGCCCGTTCGCCCCGGTGACGGTTGCGGGCCAGACCTTTGTACCCGGGCAGGGCAACAACGCCTACATCTTCCCCGGTGTCGGCCTGGGGGTCATCGCCTGCGGCGCGACGCGCATCACCGACGAGATGTTCTACGCGGCCGCCAAGACCCTGGCCGGCCTGGTGAGCGAGGGCGACCTGGCGCTGGGACGCATCTACCCGGCGCTCGATCAGATTCGCCAGGTGTCCGCGGCCATCGGCGTCGCCGTGGCGCGCGTAGCTTATGCCAACCATCTGGCCACGATGCCCGAACCGGACGATTTGCTCAAGGCCGTCCGCGACCAGATGTACGACCCCGTCTACGAATCGTACGTCTAAAAAGTTGGAGTCCGCAGCCTCGGCTGCGGACTCCCCATATTCTACACAGTGATCAAGCTGGCATCAGGACAACGCGCTCGCGCGCAAGCTCAGCCGCGTAACCAATAGCGGCTTGCACGGCCTCGCGCGACAAAGACGGATAGCTTCGCAGGATTTCGTCAATGGACACCCCCGCGGCCAGGTTATCGAGTACGACCGAAACAAGCACTCGCGTGCCCGCAATGCATGCCTTGCCATGACAGATCAACGGATCAACTTTGACGTAATCCCACCAATTCATGTCTTCCCCCTATTGTCTTTGATCCAATATCTCTGCGAGCACATCCAGGATGTTCAGCGCACGTCCGGGAGTTACCGAGTTACTGACGCCCTCATGGATGTGATGCGGAGATCCTTGTAAATCAGGATAATGCGGGAACCGGTTGGCCCAAGATGTTCAGGCGACGCTTTGCATTCTCCGCCATCTGCACCAGCGATGCCCACTCAACGAAGTCCATGCGATCATCAGTCTGGCCGGTCATGTAACGATGGTAGAATGTTGAAGAAGTGAGATGATGCTCTTCCTCGAACGCACGCAAGTCAGATGTCAGTTGTATCAATAACCGGCGATTCTCCTCGGCCTCATAATCCAGGAGTTTACGCAGGCCGCGCTCCAACACCAGGCTTGTCTGACCTGATTGATAGAGTTCAGCCAGGCGCTGCAGATATTGAGATGTCAGGTTTTGAGGACTTGCCTGGGTTGTGTTCATCGCTCGTGCTCCTTTCGACGATGCCCATAGTATCACAATCTGGCGCCGCTGACAAGAGGGCCTACTGCACGTTGACCAGCACCCAGATCAACCCTTCGCCGGCGGCGAGCGGCTCCAGCGCCGTCCCAATCACGGCCGCGCCCTCGCTAACGATCATACCGTCGAGGGTGCGCGAGGCCAGGCCGCGGGCATGACCGGGCAGATTAGCCGCGGTCAGCCGCTGGCCCACCGTCACCGGGGCGGCCGCGGCCGAAACCTTCACCCGCGCCGCGCCCACCACCGTCAGCGCGACATAGTCGCCCGGTCGCGCCGGCCCTTCGGCGCGATGCAGTTCGGACGCCTGCGCCGCGCTTTCGCCCAGCGCGGACGCCGGTCTGGGGCGGGCTGTCAGGACCAGGCGCCCTTCCACAACCCCGATCACGCCGCCGGGGGCGCCGGCCGCGGCCTGCACCTGGGGCAGATGCACCGTACTGCCCGGCAGCGGGTCGGCAATTCCGGCCGCCATCACCAGGTCGCCAGTCGTCAGACTTTCAGCGCCGCTCACC
>JAYRVL010000732.1:0-2601 GCA_041918575.1 Anaerolineae bacterium
ATACCACAACTGCGGCGTAAGCGTAAGCGTCAGTGGTCAGGCTTCGTCTTTTTAGACGGTTTCAGCCCTAACTAAACCACAACTGCGGCGTAAGCGTAAGCGTCAGTGGTCAGGAATTCCAAATGTACCCGGAATCGAGGCCTCAGCCGGTCTGCCACAGGACTCTCAAGCGCCCAATAACCGGCTAAAGCCTCCATTCCAAATGTCTTCAGCAACCACATTTGGAATTCCTGCTCAGTGGTCATCTTGTGACTGCTGAGCGATTGACATCGCGCCGGGCGGGCCTGGCGACCGGGCGTTCACCTGCATGGACGCAACGCCAAGCAGCGCCGGGCGCCTGAGCACTTACGCCATTTTGACAAAGCGGCGCGGCCTGCTACAATTTCGCTCCCCGGCGCGGTCGGTCTGACCGCGGATTTCCCTGCCCGGTTGCACACCGGTCACCATGGGAGGAACTGATGTCCAAAACGTATCATATCCACACGTTCGGCTGCCAGATGAACGTAGCCGACAGCGGGCATGTGGCCGCTGAGCTTGATCGCCTGGGCTACACGCCAACCGATCAAGAAGAGAATGCCGATGTTCTCGTCATCAATACCTGCGTGGTGCGCGAGAGCGCGGAGGAGAAGGCGGTCGGTAAGCTGTGGGCCTGGAAGCCGTTGAAGAAGAAGCACCCAGACGCGACCATTGCGTTGATGGGGTGCATGGTGGGGGTCAAGCCCGCGCCTGAACTGCTCAAACGTTTTCCCCATGTGGATGTCCTGCTTTCGCCTTCTGATCCGCAGCCGCTGGTGGACCATTTGCGCAATCAACGGCTGGCCGCGGAACTGGCTTCCATCGAGGCAGGTCAACTGACCCGGCGTTACCATGTGCAGGATGAAGATGATTATGCAGGCGCGGCCATCACACCGTGGCAGAGCGTCAAGCACATCTCGGCGCACGGTCAGGCGCCGATTGCGGCCCATGTACCCGTCGTCTACGGCTGCTCGCACGCCTGCACCTTCTGCATCATTCCCTTCCGCCGCGGGATCGAGCGCAGCCGCCCCATCCAGGAGATTGTGGACGAGGTGCGCGGCCTGGTTGCCCAGGGCGTACGCGAAGTGACGCTGCTGGGCCAGATTGTGGACCGCTACGGCTACGATACACAATCATCTGACCTGGCCGATTTACTGTACGCGGTGCATGAGGTGGAGGGGCTGCTGCGCATCCGGTTCTTGACCAGCCACCCGAATTATATGAGCGATCGCATTCTGGACGCGGTGCGCCAACTGCCGAAGGTGATGGAGCATATCGAGGCGCCTTGTCAGGCCGGCAACGATGAGGTGCTGACGAGTATGAAGCGGGGTTACCGCGTGGACGACTACCGCGCGTTGATCGAGCGGATTCGGGCGCGCATCCCGCACGTGGCGATTCACACCGATGTCATTGTGGGCTTTGCCGGTGAGAGCGAGGCGCAGTTCCAGGACACCTACGATCTGCTGGCAGAGTTGAAGCTGGACAAGGCGCACCTGGCGCGCTACTCGCCGCGCCCCGGCACGGTCAGCGCGCGGCGCATGGTGGACGACGTGCCTGATGAAGAGAAGCATCGGCGCCTGCATGCGTTGGAAGACCTGCAGGAGCGCATCCAGGGTGAAAAGAACCGGCGCCTGCTCGGAGAAACGGTGGAGGTGCTGGTGGAAGATCAACACAAGGGCAAGTGGCGCGGACGCTCACGCCAGAACAAGCTGGTTTTCTTCGAAGATGCGGGCGATTGGCGCGGCCAACTGGCAACGACGCGCGTCACCTGGGCCAGCGCGTACTCGATGCAGGGCGTCTTGGTGTAGATTGTGGTACAATGGGCGCATGATCGCCCCCGACGCGAGGTGACAAGATGAGCACGACAACGATGCGACGCTGGCCGCGACTGGCCGCTGTGGATACGATTGATTATCCGGAAAGTGATGGCAAACCGATGGCCGAAACTGACCTGCACCGTGAGATCATGTTCTGGATCATTCATCTGCTGCAGCGTTTCTTCGCGGGGCAGCAGGTTTACGTCAGCGGCAACTTGCTCGTTTACTACGAGAAAGGCAATCCGCGCAAATCGGTCGCGCCAGACTGTTTCGTGGTGTGGGGGGTGGAATCGCGACTGCGGCCCATCTACAAGCTGTGGGAAGAAGGCCAGGCGCCGCAGGTGGTTTTCGAGGTGACGTCCAAGTCCACACGGCGCGAGGACATGAAGGACAAGATGCGCCTGTACGCGCAGTTGGGGGTGGAGGAGTATTATCTCTACGATCCAACGAGCGACTATCTGAAACCACCGCTGGCTGCATTTCAACGCGTGGGCGACAGTTTCGCGCCGATGCAGCCAGACAACGGCGAGATGCACCTGGGCGACCTGGTTTTTCTGCCTGGCGAAGGCGAGTCGCCGGAATACGTCAGCCCCCGCTTGGGGCTGCGCCTGGCGCTGGATGAGGAAAATCGTTTGCAGTTCTATGCGGTGACAAGCGGCGAGCGGCTGCTGAGCGATTTCGAGATCGGTCAGCAGGCCAAAGCTGCGGCGCGGCTGGCCGAACAGCGGACGGCCGCGGTCGAGGCGGAAATGCGCGCGGCCGAACAGCG
>JAYRVL010000733.1:0-4885 GCA_041918575.1 Anaerolineae bacterium
AGTACGGCGGTCGGCCGCTGCACATCGAACTGGGCGCGACCCCACAGGCCGACGGGAAGGCGCGCTTCTGGGTGCGCGATAACGGGCCAGGGATCAAGCCGGAAGATAGAGCCAAGCTCTTTGTGCCGTACACGCAGCTCAATTATGCCCGCGGAATCGGTCACGGCCTGGGGCTTTCCATCGTTCGCCGCATTGTGGAAAAACTGGGGGGCGAAGTGGGCGTGGAGAGCACACCGGAGCAAGGCGCCACCTTCTATTTTACCCTGCCCCTGGCCTCTTCTGCTGTCTCTCATTCGATCAACTGACGATCAACTGACGATCAACTGAAAGGCGCCGTTTTACGTGATGAATCTTTCCTGGAGTATCGCTGATTCGACCCTGGGCCGGCTATTGACGGCCGGCGCGGCCAGTGGCCTGAGCTTTGTCGCGCTCGGCGATGATGACGCTGACCTGCTCGCTGCGCTGCAAGCCGAATACCCCGCCGCCGTTCTGACGCCGGACCCTGGCGCGCTGGATGCCTGGGCGCAGACCCTGGTCGCGTTTCTGACCGGCGCGGTGCAGGACATCGCCCTGCCGCTCGCTATTCCCGGCACGCCGTTTCAATGGCGCGTCTGGCAGGCGCTGCAGGCGATTCCTTACGGCGCCACTTGGACTTATGGCGAGATCGCCAGCGCATTGCAGATGAAGAATGGCGCCCGCGCTGTGGGGCACGCCTGCGCCACCAATCCGGTTTCGCTGGTCATTCCCTGTCACCGCGCGCTGCGCAGCGATGGCGGCCTGGGGGGATTTCGTTTCTCTGATCTCTAATCTCTGCAAAGAACAGATAGGAGTTTGGTTGTGGATTTGATCGGTTTTGTGCGGCGATGGGCGCCGGTGGTGTTGATTGTGGCGCTCGGCGCCTGTCAGGCGCGCACCCCGGCCCCCAGGGGATCGCCAACGCTAACGGCGTCGCCGGCCGCAACGGTGAGCGTGGTCACGCGGACGCCCGTGCCGCGACCGACCGTGACGCCCACGCCACGGCGCCTGCCCAACTATCCTGACCAGCCGCTGAACCTGCCGCAGGCCACAGTGGCGGCTGTGATTGACGGCGATACCATCAACGTGCGCATCGGCAGCCGGACGGTGAGCGTGCGCATGTTGGGCATCGACACGCCGGAGGTGGCGGGGCCATACCGGGTGGCGCAGTGCTTCGGCAATGAGGCTTCGGCCAATGCCAGGCGTCTCCTGGTCGGCGCCACCGTTTATCTACAGGATGATCCGCAACAGGATGATGAGGATCAGTACGGCCGTTGGCTGCGCTATGTGTGGCTGAGCGACGGTCGTTTGTTCAATCTGGAGGCGATTGCACAGGGCTTTGCGCTGGAATACACCTACTACAAGGATCGGCCCTATTCCCTGAACCGTGTCTTTCGTGAGGCGCAGCGGCTGGCGCAGGAACAACAACTCGGCCTGTGGTCGCCGCAAAGCTGCGACGGCGACATCACGCGGCCGCCGCTGTCAGCCACGGCAGTGGCGCGCACACCTACTGCACGGCCGACGCTTGCCGCCACTGCCCTGACGCGTATGCCGACCGCGCTGCCGGCGGCCACGCGCAGCGCTAATAGCTCGATCGCCATCACCGGCATGAAGTACGCCGGCGGTGATGAAGTGGTCACAGTGACGAACCAGGGTACCGCGGCGCAGTCACTGGCCGGCTGGCGTCTGCAGAGCTACGGCGGCAGCCCCTGTCGCTTGATCCCGGAGCAGGGCTTTAACATCCCGGCTGGTCTAACCCAGGCGTCTGGCGCCGAGGTACGCATCCACAGCGGCCCGCAGGCGCTGAACGAACCGCCGACCGATCTCAAATGGACAGAGGATACCATTTGGAGCAACAGCGGCGACCGCGCTGATCTGCTCAGCGCGGACGGAAAACTCGTGACCTCACTCGCCTACGGCGCCTGCCAGTGACCTCGCCTCATCCCTTGCCCCTTCTCCTCTCCGCTCTGCGGAGAGGAGAAGGGGATGAGGTGAGGTCGCACTCAATCGAAGCGGCGCACCGCAGGATGTAACAGGCCGAGCGCGACAATCAATGCCGTCAACAGACCGCCAGCGATGAAAACCAGGGCTGGCCCGACCGCCTCGGTGGCCCAGCCGGTCAGTCCGTAGCCAATCGGCAGCAGCATGAAGGAACCGAGCATGTCAAAGCTCGCCACACGGCCCAGCTTGTCGCCCGGCACCACGGTTTGCAGGATGTTCGTCCAGATCAGGCCAAAGACCTCCAACGCCGCGCCGTTGATGAGGGCCGCCAGCAAGACGACAGCCAGCGGCACGTTGGCGCCCAGCACGGCCAGCCCCAGCCCCGCCACGATGGCGCCGCCGTAGGACACCAAACCGCGCCAACGTAAGCGCGGGTAACGCCCCATCCACAGCCCGCCGAGGACATAGCCGATGGGAAAGACGGCATAAAGCAGGCCCAGGGTGCGCACATCGCCGTGCAGGTGATCTTTGACCAGGAAAGGCAGCGTCACCGCAAACGGTGCGGCCAGCGTGATGTTGGTCAGGGAAAACAAGAGGATTGTTACCCACAGAATGGGACTGCCGACGACCACGGCCAGCCCTTCGCGCAGGTCGCGCCCGATCCCGCCCATGCCCTGGGACGGACGCGGCGCCGGCGCGGTGGACAGGCGCAGGAGCGGCAGCACCAACAACGCCGCGGCAAAAAACGAGAGTGCATTGCCGGCAAAGGCCAGCGTGGCGCCGCCCAGGCCCACGAGAGCCGCGCCCAGGGCCGGCCCCATGATGCGGCCGGCCTGCGAGCTGAGGCTGGTCAGTGAATTAGCGCTGGTCAGCGCGCTGACCGGGGTCAACTCTGGCACCAGGGCCAGATACGCCGGTTGAAAAAAGGCGTCGGCCAGGCCGAAGAGCAGGCTGGCCCCGTAGATGTGCCAGATTTCCAGGCGCCCGCTGAGGGCCAGCCATGCCACACCCGCCGCGGCGATGCCCCGGCCCAGGTCAGAAATCAGCAGCAGGCGCGCCCGCGGCAGGCGATCCACCGCCACGCCGCCGATGAGGACGAAGAGCAGCATCGGCACCATCGAAAAGGTCAGCACGGCGCCCATCGCCAGCGCAGAGCCGGTCTTTTCCAGCACCCACCATGCCAGCGCCACCTGATAGAGATGATCGCCGACGCGCGAGATCGTCTGCCCGACCCAGAGGAGGGCAAACGATCGGTGCGTCAGAGCACGAAACAGCGCCATCAGCGGCCTCCGAGGAGCGGCTAGTTCACAGGGGTGGACGGGTCGAACGCTGTCGCGACTTCCAGTTGCCCGATCTGCGGTAAGACATGTTGCAAGAACTGACCGGTGTAGGAAGCCGGCGCCTGCGCCACCTCTTCGGGGCGGCCCTCGGCGATGATGCGGCCGCCGCCTTTGCCACCTTCTGGCCCCATATCAATCACCCAATCGGCCGACTTGATGACATCCAGGTTATGCTCGATGACCACCAGGGTGTTGCCGCGGTCGGCCAGGTCGTGCAAGACGTGCAGCAGGCGCTTGGTGTCCTCGAAGTGCAGGCCGGTTGTCGGTTCGTCCAGGATGTAGAGCGTATCGCCCGTGTCGCGACGGCTCAGCTCCTTGCTCAGCTTGATGCGCTGCGCCTCGCCGCCGCTCAGAGTGGTGGCCGGCTGTCCCAGGCGAACATAGCCCAGGCCCACCGCTTCCAGGGTCTTGAGCTTGCTGCGGATGGCCGGGATGTTGGCGAAGAACTCGTGCGCTTCTTCCACGGTCATGTCCAGCGTGTCAGCGATGGACTTGCCTTTGTACAGAATCTGCAGGGTGTCCCGATTGTAGCGTTTGCCATGACACACCTCGCACGGCACCCAGACATCGGGCAGGAACTGCATCTCGATACGAATGGTGCCGTCGCCCTGGCAGGCCTCGCAGCGCCCGCCCTTGACATTGAACGAGAAGCGCCCCGGGCCGTAGCCGCGCAGTTTGGCCTCTGGCAGCCGCGCAAAGAGATCGCGCAGCGGCCCGAAAAGCCCGGTGTAGGTGGCCGGATTGGAACGCGGCGTGCGTCCGATCGCGCTCTGGTCAATGTCAATCACCTTGTCCAACTGCTCGATGCCCAGGATCGTCTCGTGCGCGCCCGGTTTGTCTTTGGCTCGATAGAGCGCCTGCGCCAGGCGCTTGTAGAGCACTTCGATCACCAGGCTCGACTTGCCGGAGCCGGAGACGCCGGTCACACAGATGAACTTGCCCAGGGGAATGCGCACATCCACGCCTTGCAGGTTGTTCTCGGTGGCGTGTTTGATGAGCAGGGTCTTGCCGTTGCCCTCGCGGCGCTTGGTCGGCGCCTCGATCCGCTCTTCGCCGCGCAGATAGCGGGCCGTCAACGAGTCGGGGCACTCGATGAAGCGATCGCGCGGCGCGGAGCAGACCACCTGACCGCCGTGCTCGCCCGCGCCCGGCCCCAGGTCAACAATCCAATCGGCCGCGCGCATCGTTTCTTCATCATGCTCAACCACCAACACGGTGTTGCCCAGGTCGCGCATGGCAACCAGCGTGCGAATCAGGCGCGCGTTGTCGCGCTGATGCAGGCCGATGGACGGTTCGTCCAGGATGTAGAGCACGCCCATCAACTGCGAGCCGATCTGCGTGGCCAGGCGGATGCGCTGCGCCTCGCCGCCAGACAGGGTGGCGGTGGCGCGATTGAGCGACAGGTAGTTCAGACCCACATCGGCCAAGAAGCCGAGCCGGGCGCGAATCTCCTTCAGAATCTGGCGCGCGATCGTCCACTGGCGCTGCGTCAGCGGCGAGGCCGCCGGCACTTCGATCGCTTCGCCGTACTTCGCCACGCGCTGACTCTCTTCCTCGCCGTCGCTGCCATTTGCCGCGGCCGTGATGAC
>JAYRVL010000734.1:0-3040 GCA_041918575.1 Anaerolineae bacterium
GCGCAACTGCGCAGCCGCGCCGCGCTGCGCCAGCGCCGCGGCAAGATCGGTCAACTGGACGCCAAGCGCACCCTGCGCGCCAACCTGAAATACGGGGGCGTGCCGCTGGAACTGAAATATCGCCAGCGCCAGATCAAGCCCAAGATCGTGCTCATCTGCGACGTTTCCACTTCGATGCGCGCCGTGGTGGAGTTCATGCTGCGCCTGATGTATGAGCTGCAGGACCAGGTGGCGCAGGCGCGCTCGTTTGCCTTCATTGACGACATCCAGGAAATCACCGAGGACTTCGTGGAGTTCCGGCCGGAAACGGCGATTGACCAGGTGCTCACCCGCTTGCAGCCCGGCTACTTCAACACCGACCTGGGGCTGAGCCTGCTGCACTTTCAGCGCGACTTCCTGGGCGCCCTCGACCATCGCACCACGGTCATCATCGTGGGCGACGGCCGCAACAACTACAACAACCCTGAACTGGAGGCTTTCGGCGACATCAAACGGCGCTCGCGGCGGCTGATCTGGCTAACGCCCGAATCGCCGCTGATGTGGGGCAGCGGCGACAGCGACATGCTGCGCTACCTTCCCCTGTGCAGCGCCGTTTTCGAGGTCAACAACATGGCCGGTCTGACCGCCGCGGTGGACCGCCTGCTGACCACGCATTGAATCGAAAGGAATCACCATGAGGCTACGAGACCGGATTACCAGTGGGATGCGCGCCGCGCTGCGCAGTTTGTTCGACCGCGGATCGCACGTGCCGGAAGAAGATCAACTGGCGGCCAACATCGAAGTGGCGCAGGCGCGGCTGGCGCAGCAGCAAGAACTGCTGGCCGAGACCAAGACCCGGCTGCAGGAGGCTGAAACCGCCTGGCAGCAGGCCCAGGCCCGCGCCGCGGACGTGCAGCAGCGCCTGGACGCGGTCGCGGCTGCCGGCAGCGCCTTCGAAGTGGAGACGCTGCAAGCCGAGCTGGCGCAGATGCAAACCCTGACTCAGGAACTGGGCCGGCACGTGACCCGGTTGCGCCAATCGGCCGCGGAGATGCAGGCCGACAGCCTGGCCTTGCAGCAGCGCATCGAGCGCGGCCGCCGACGCCTGGCAAGACTGGCGCAACAAGCGGCGCCCGCGCCCAAAGCCGCAGGCGCCGCGCCTTCACCCAAACCTGCAGACGCCGCCCAGGTCGAACCGGCCCCATCTCCCGCCGTCGCCAGCCCGGCCGCGGACGCCAAACCCGCGCCCGCCGCGCCCGCCGACCCAGCATCCCCGTCACCCGACCTGGCCGAACGCATTCAGCGCCTGACGCTAGGCGCAAACCCTAATCGAACCAAGTCGTAACGCCAGCCTCCGGCTTGTCCCGTTGGCGCGCCGGCGCGTGATTCGGCGCGGAGGGCGTCATCACGCCGGAGGCGCGGCCTACGCTATTCCTGCTGATAATCTTTGATCCCGCGCGCCAGGTCGCGGTCGCTGTCGCGTTTGGCGATGGCTTCGCGCTTGTCGTACTGTTTCTTGCCGCGCACCAGGCCCAATTCGACCTTCGCCCGGTTGTTCTTCAGGTAGATGCGCAGAGGCGCCAGGGTCCAGCCCCGCTCGGCCACGCGGCTCGTCAATTTGTTGATCTCGCGGCGGTGCAGCAGCAGCTTGCGCTCGCGCAGCGGATCATGGTTCTCACGGTTGCCGCCCGCCCATGGCGAGATGTGGACATTCAGCATCCAGACCTCGCCCTGGCGAATGACCGCATAACCATCCTTCAGATTACACTGCCCGGCGCGCAGCGACTTGATCTCCGTACCGGCCAGGACCAAACCTGCCTCGAAGGTCTCTTCGACCGTATAGTCGTGATACGCCTTGCGGTTGCTCGCCAGCGTGCGATTGCGTTGATCCTCGTTCTTCGTCACCCGCTTTTTCCTTGCTTCTCGATTTGCTTGTTCAGATACTCCACCGCTGCGTCCAACTGCGGGTCACGGCCCGCGTCGCGATCTTCTTCGGTTATGTCAACAGCCACGTCTGGCTCCAACCCAACGCCGTGAATGGCGCGGCCCTGCGGCGTGAACCAGCGTGCAATGGTCACGCGCAGCATGGAGCCGTCGCTGAGGGTGTGCGGCAACTGCACGGAGCCTTTGCCAAAGGTCTGCGCGCCCACCAACGGCCCGCGCCCGGCGTCCTGGATGGCGCCGGCCACGATCTCGCTGGCGCTGGCCGACCCTTCATTGACGAGCACCGCTAGCGGAACAGCGGCGGCAAGACCGCCGCTGCGCGCCGGGTAACGCTGCTCGCTGCCGTCCTTCTTGCGCTCGATCAGGATGTCGCCCGCGGGCACGAACTGGCTGCCAATCTCCACGGCTACATCGAGCAAACCGCCGGGGTTGCCGCGCAGGTCCAGGATCAGGCCCACCGCTTCTTGATCGAGCAGCTCTTGCAGCGCGGCCTGCAGACGCTCAGGCGCGGGCCGGCTGAACTCCTGCAGTTTGACATACCCGATCTTGCCCTCCAGCATCTTCGCTTCCACCACCGGAATCTCGATGCGCGCCCGCGTCACCGGGAACTCCAGCGGCTCGGCTTTGCCCTCACGGCGCACGGTCAGGGTGACGGTCGTGCCGGCCGGCCCCCGGATGAGCGTGATGATCTCGGTCAAACTGAGTGAGTCAATTTCCTGCCCGTCCACCGCGATGATGGTGTCGTTACGGCGGACGCCGGCGTTGGCGGCCGGGAATCCGGGGTATACTTCGACGATGCGTGCGCCGCGGCCGTCGTCGGCCAGGTCCACCTGTGCGCCAATGCCCTCGAAGCTGCCGTCCAGCGAGTCCTCGAAGCGCCGCGCTTCGTCGGGCGTCATGAACCCGGTGAAGCGATCGTCCAGGCTGTTGACCACGCCCCGAATCGCGGCGTACTGCAGGTCTGGACCGGCAGGCACATCGCCGTAAAAATCGTCCTGCAGCAGGTTCATGGCCTCCCAGAACAACTCGAATTCCTGCTCCTGCGCCGTGACTGTGACCGGCGGCCGCAGCGTTGGCGGCGGCGTGGCGGTGGCAACCGGTTTGGGCGTGGAAGGCC
>JAYRVL010000735.1:0-10529 GCA_041918575.1 Anaerolineae bacterium
AATTCCAAATAAGGTCAAAATAAGGTCAAAATAAGGTCAAAATAAGGTCAAATGTAGGCGTTGATCGGACCTGGATTGGAGGCTTCAGCCGGTTTCTTGGTCAGCAAAGCCGCAAACTGCACCGGCTAAAGCCTCGATTCCGGTCACATTTGGAATTCCTGCGTAACCGCCGCCAATTCTAAGGCGTAACCGCATTTTTCACCGCAGCGGTCGCAGAGAGCGCAGAGAAGTCGCACCCTGCCTCGGAATGCGCCGTGTCGCCGCGCTCCTTGTGATTGGATATGCGCTAAGTTTGGAATGGTTACGTCACCGCAGGGCGCGTGACTTGTTCCCCGATAACTTCATCCAATCTTCACGATTTTCACATTCAATCTTGATAGATATTATGATACAATGAATAAACGCAGTACAGGTATTCTCTTGGCAGGAGGCGCACGACCATGAACCGTCGAATTCTGATTGTAGATGATGATAGGAAGACCGTTGATCTGATCCGCATGTACCTGGAAAAGGACGGCTATCGGGTATTGACGGCAAACGATGGGCAGCAGGCGCTGCTCGCCGCACGGCACAAACGGCCCCACCTCATCATTCTCGATTTGATGCTGCCCACGGTGGATGGACTAGACGTGTGTCGCATCTTGCGCGGCGAGTCGAAGATTCCCATCATCATGCTCACCGCCAAGTCAACCGAACAGGACAAGCTGGTTGGACTTGACCTGGGCGCGGATGACTATGTTACCAAACCGTTCAGCCCGCGCGAGCTCCTGGCGCGCGTCCGGGCGGTCCTCCGTCGTTTGAACGAAAGCGAGACCCGCGAAAATGACGAGTTGCGTTTTGGCGACCTGTTGGTCAACTTCGTGCGTCACGAGGTGCGGTTGGGCGGGGAACTTGTCCGCCTGACCCCCAAGGAATTCAAGGTGTTGGAAATCCTCATCACCGAGCCTGGGCGAGCCTTCACCCGCCTGGAGCTGCTGGAACAGGCTTTTGGCTACGATTACGATGGCCTGGAGCGCACCGTGGATGTCCATGTGATGAACTTGCGTCGCAAAATCGAAGCCAATTTGGAGCAGCCGACTTACGTGCAGACCGTGTACGGTATTGGCTATAGGTTCGCCTACGAGGGAGGTCGCGATGTCCAGTAATCTGCGCCTGCGCCTGCCGCCGCATGCACTGCCGCCGGGCAATGCTCCGTTGGTTTCGGCTTTCAACAGCCTGCGCTTTCGCCTGCTTCTAATGCTGGCCGTAGTCACGGTCGTCACGATCGGCATCGCCGCGTTAGTTGGGGGTTGGGCCATCATCAATCAGTTCGAAAGCTATGTCCAGGAGGGCGGCACCATGAGCGTGCGCTGCTTCGATGTGGCCGTCGCCAATGGAACGCGCATTGGCGCCGAGGTGTTCATTCGCTCCGTCAACCGCACCTTGCTTACCGCCATTGTGGCGGCCGGCGGCATAGCGGTCATCCTGACCCTGACGTTTACGCGCCGCATTCTGGGGCCGGTCAGCGCACTGACCAAAGCGGTGCGCCGCATGGAGGCCGGCGATTTGCGCCAACGCGTCAAGGTGGAAAGCACGGACGAGTTGGGCGCGCTGGCGCATGCCTTCAACGCAATGGCCGATGGCCTGGCGCGCACCGAGCAACTGCGCCGTCAACTGGTGACCGATGTGGCGCACGAGCTATGCACGCCCCTGACCAACATTCGGGGCTATATCGAAGCCCTGCAGGACGGGGTGGCGGAACCCAGCCCGGCAGTGCTCGACTCCATCCACGAAGAAGCAATGCTCCTGAACCGGCTGGTAGAGGATTTGCAGGAACTGGCGTTGGTCGAGGCGGGCCAGCTCAAACTGGTGTTCCAGCCCGTGGCGCCAAACGAGCTGGTCCAGCGCGCCGTAGCCTCGGTGCAGCCGGCCGCCGCCGCCAAACAGATTACCATCATGGCCGATCTGCCGGAGGCGCTGCCCCCGGTCTACGCCGATCGTGAACGGGTGGGGCAGGTGCTGCGCAATCTGTTGGACAATGCCATCACCCACACCGCGGCCGAGGGAGAGATTGTGGTTAGCGCCCGCGTCAGCGGTCCGGAGTTGGAGGTGAGCGTGCGTGACACCGGCGCGGGAATCGCCTACCAAGATTTACCCAACGTCTTCGATCGCTTCTATCGGGCCGATCGCTCACGAGCGCGCGCCACCGGCGGTTTTGGTCTGGGCCTGGCGATCGTCAAGCAGTTGGTGGAGGCGCATGGCGGTCGTGTCTGGGTGCGCAGCACGGTGGGGATTGGTTCCACGTTTCTCTTCACCCTGCCCATTGTCATCTCGCCCGCACCGGCCGTTGAAACCGCGGTCGCCGTCGAGCTGCCGACCTGAGCCGGACGCCCCACAGGGTTCATTCCCGTTCTGGGAATCGGCGCGCCCTTCGCCGGGTTCAGGCTGCTGGTCGCGGCAGGTTTGATGACGAAGATCGGACTCATGGCGTCCAATCCATTCAGAAGCAAACAGTTGCTGAAAGGGAGAAACGTCTGATGAAGAACAAGTGGTTGATAGTAACTGCTCAGGCGGCCCCCCTGCCCCCAATCCTGGGGGAGCCGAATGCTTTTCCACCCAGGATTGGGGGGCAGGGGGGCACTCCGGGCGCTATCGAGACCATTCTCACTGCCTGGCTGAGCAGTTACGATTCTTGCAGGAAGCTACGAAACGCCGGTCGTCTCGCCTCGCTCGCTCACAAGCACCTTGTCGACGCGTCGGCCATCCATATCAACCACTTCGAACTGGCAGTTTTCCCAGGTAAAGCGGTCGCCGGCGCTGGGGATATGACCGAGCTGGCGCATGATGAAACCGGCCACGGTCAAGTAATCGCCGGCGCCGGGCAGATCATCCAGGTCGAGCAGTTCCTGCATCTCGTCCACCGGCAGCGCGCCATCGAGGAGCCAGGAGCCATCCGGCCGGCGCACCGCCTCGGTTGGTTGGGCCTCGTCCGAAATGTCGCCCACGATGGCCTGCAAGATGTTTTCGAGGGTCATCAGGCCGGACACGCCGCCGTACTCATCCAGAATCAGCGCCATCTGGCCACGCGCTTGCTTGAAGATCTCCAGGACACGCAGCGCAGGGGTGCTTTCAGGCACCAGCAGCGGCGGCTGCAGCACCGCTTCGAGCGACAGACTGTCGCCGCGGGCCGCGCCGGCCAGCAGGTCACGGGCGCGCACCACGCCGGCGATGGCATCGAGCGCGCCGCGCGCCACGGGAAAACGCGTGAAGGTAGTTGTGGTGATCTTGCGCCAGTTTTCGGCCGGATCGTCGTCGAGGTCTAGCCAGACGATGTCCGGCCGCGGGGTCATCAACGTGGCCGCGGTGCGGTCGCCCAGGCGCAGGGTGCGGCGCACGATGTCTTGCTCGGCCGCGTCGAAGACGCCGGCCGCGGCGCCTTGTTCGATCAGCACTTTGAGTTCTTCCTCGGTGACAGGCGCATCCTTGATGTCAGTCACGCCAAACAGGCGCAGGACCAGGGAAGCAGAAAAACTCAAGAAACGCACGGCCGGAGAGGCCCATCGCGACAGCACACGCATCGGCGGCGCCACCAGGCTGGCCAGGCGCTCTGGATTGTAGAGCGCCAGACGCTTGGGCGCCAGTTCGCCCAACACCAGCGAAATGTAAGCAACAATCACAACCACAATCACCAAGCTCAGCACGCGGCTGTAGGGCGCCAGGAGCGGCGCCCGCTCCAGAAGAGCCTCCAACTGACCGGCCAGGGTGGCCTCGCCAAAGGCGCCGGCCAGGATGCCCACCAGGGTGATGCCAATCTGCACGGTGGAGAGAAAGGCCATCGGCTCGTTGGCCAACTCGAGCGCGGTTTGGGCCGCTTTATCGCCATCATCGGCCAGGCTCTGCAGCCGCGCCTTGCGTACCGACATCAGCGCGGCTTCGGCCAGGGCCAAGACGCCGTTGAGTAGAATGAGAAAGAACAAGACGGCGATGTTGGTCATGAATGATCCTCTGCATGGCTCGGAGCGAGCGGGCGTCCCGAAATCGTTCGGGACGCTGAACCGTTACGGGTTGAGCAGCACGGCCGCGCTGTACGGCGGCAGGGTGACGCTGGTCACAGTCTGGTAGCTCAGGCTGCCAGTTGGAATCCCATTGGCAGGCAGCGTTCCTCCCCCGCTGGTCACGGCGCGTCGAAAACTGCCGCCCAGGTTGACGGTCGCGGTGATGCCGCTGCCATCCCAGGGATTGGTGGGATTGACCAGGACAAAACCGTTGTTGAAATTGCGTCGGTAGACCTGGTTGACGGCATCGTACAAATTGGCAATGCTGACGCCGGCGCTGTGCGTCGGCGCGCCAATGGGAATATCATACTCCGGCCACCACTCCGGCTCCAAATCCAGGTCAATGTTGAGAAAGGTGCGGTTGCCCTTGATGAGCAAGTAGGAACCCAGGGCAAACATGCGCTCCTGATCGCCCTGCACGTACGTCTGGCCCAGGATGGCCTGCCCGCGGTTGACCGCGCCCAGGATGCGGTTCATCTGGAGCTGCCAGTCGGCATAGGGGTAGGGGCTGGCGTCGGCCTCCAGGCCGAAGCCTTCGATCATCAGGCCGTCGGCCGCGGCGTAGCTGGTGGTTTCACGGCTGGTGATCCAACTGCCGACATTGGGCGCCAGGTAATACGCGCCCAACGGCTGTGTTTGCAGCCAAGCCAACCAGGCGTCGATGCGGGCAGCCCAGGCGCTCTCGAAGGTCTCGTCAATGACGGGCAAGGGCGGGCTGTAGTGATCGGCGCCCAGGTAATTGGGCACACTCAGGCTGTCCATAAAAACGCCATCGTCAGCATTGGCCTGCAACTGGCGCAGCACCTCGGCCTGCCAGAAGGTGCGCCAGGCGTTGTTGTTCAATTCCACCAGGTACCAACCCCAGTCGCAGTTGAGAACGCGTGGGCCACCCGTCTCCGGCCAGTGAAAGAACCAGGGTTCCTGCACCACGCCGTTGCCCGGCCATTCCTGCACCCAGGCGTTGCCTTCGATGATGTACAACCAGCCGCCGGTGGGCTGGCAGCCGTTCTGAACAGCGCGGTAGCCCAGACCGTGACCCAAGCGGTAGTGCAAGATGAGAAAATTGGGGTTGACCGCGCGCAGGCGATCGGCTTCGGAGCGGATCATCTTCTGCGCGCCGGCGTAGTGCGTGGCGGCGAACTGAACCTGCGCCTGCGTCATGCCTTGACTCAACTGGTCGTTGAACACATGCACGCCGCTGTTGGTATCCGGCCAGGCGCGCGGCGCGCCGCCGCCCGATGTGGCGGTGGGGGTGGGCGTGGCGGTTGATCCCGCGGTCGGAGTGGCCGTGGGCGTGCGCGTCGCGGTAGGCGTGGGCGTGGCCGTGGCTGGCGTTGGGGTGACGGTTGGTGTGGTGGTGTTCCAGGGCTGTTGCCAGCGGCTGGCAACGAGCACGATGAAGCTGTGGCAGGAGGGGCTGACCGTCGCGGCCATGATGTCGAGAATGTCAACCACGCCGTTGCCATTGGCATCAGTGACGCACTGGCCCTGGCCGGGCGTGGGGGTGGCAGTCGGCGTGGGCGTGGGAGTTGGCGTGGGGCCGGTCGGCGCCAGGAGGAGACGATTACCGGCCGCGCTGACGGCGAAACCGCTGACGGTGACGAGTCCCTGGCCGGTGGCGACCACGGTTCCGCTGGCAACCAGGCCGTTGTCGCTGACGCGGCGGTTCTGCCAGGCATAGGTCGCGCCCGGCATGATCGTGAAGGTCTGCAAGCGCCGGGGCGTGACATCCACGGTTTGGTTGGAGCCGTCGGTGGTGCGCAGGCTGATGCGCCACTGGCCGGCCGTGTCGAGCGGCGCGCCGTCCCAGGCGTTCCAACTGGCGGACCAATCGAGCGTTTGATTGTAGCCGCCGGTGGGGCCGGGTGGGTTGGGTGGGGGCAGGGTCAGGTCGCCGCTGGCGTTGCTCAAGCCCGGCACGCTTTCGTTCAACCGCGCTTGCAGAGCCGCAAAGGGAACCAACGAGGAATCGGGCGCGAGGGTGGGCGGCAGGCCGTCGAAGCCCAACCAGGTGTGCCCGGCATCCACCACGGCGCCGCCCCAGGCGCGGCGTCCGGCGTTGAACGGAACATAGGCCGGCTGGCCCTGCGTGGGCCATTCGATGACATCATCCTGACGGCCATGACCGACCCCAAAGGGCGCCATCTCATCGGCCAGGCGATTTTGCATCTGCGCCTGGTGATTCTGCCAGTCCCAGACGCCCGCGCCGTTGTAGCTTTGCAGATGATCGGCCCAGGCGCCGGGGCCGCGGATCAGCACGGGCAGGTTGAGCGCCGGCGCGCCCCACTTGGGCGTGAGATCAGGGCGCCAATCCAGACCGCCGCCATCGCCCGCGGTGGCGTAGTTGGTCATCGGTTCGCTGGCATAGGCCGCGGCAAAAAGATTGGGATAGCGCAGGGTAAAGGCCAGCGTGCCGCTGCCGCCCATGGAGGTACCATACACGTACAGGCGATTGCGGTCCACCTTCGATCCCAGGGTGGGATGGCGCAGCAGGTCGTAGAGCATGCGCAGGATGCGCTGCTCGGTGTAGTTGACAACGGTGTCGCCGGCCAGCGGCGTGGTGGTCAGGCGATAGTCTCGATCCTGGTCGAAGCCAAAGTACCAGGTCTGGCTGACATCCACCGGGTAGACGTTGAACGAGCACCAGTAAGGGTCGGGATGGCTGACGGGTGGGTCGTAGGCGTTGTCACCCCAACCGTGCAGCGACATGAGCAGAGGCGCCTGGCTGGGCACGCTGCCGTCACACAGGCTGGCGATCGGCTCATAAACCACGTAGTCGTAGGCGTATTGGAGCGCGCCCGCAACGGCCGGCGCATTGGCATCCAGGCCGTAGTAGGCGTTGGTGGGGTTGGGCGCATGAAACGTGGGGTTCCACTGCTGCACATCCATGTACTGAATGAAGACATGCCCGCCGGCGCCCACGTTGGCGCTGATCTCCACGGGCAGAGGGTCGCTGACCGCTTCAGGCGTCGGCCCCACGCTGTTGGCGCCGGAAAAATCGCTGCGATTCTCCTGACCCTGGCTGTCCACCGTGGTGACGGCGTAGTAACCGGCGCCGGAGGTGAAGCCGCCCAATTCGGCGGTGTGCAGTTGCCAGACCAGCAGACCCACGCCCGGCGCCAACGGCGCGGCGAGATCGCTGATGACAAAGCGGTCTACGTAGCGCGGCTGCCAGACGCCGCTGCTGTCCACATTGTAACGATTGGCGTAGAAACGGCCGGAATCCTCGGCCACTTCGAGCAGCGGCCGCGCCTGCGCCAGGTTGGCGGCGTTGATCGGCAGATAGTGGCGGTAGATGCGGTAATGCTCACCGGTCAGGTCGCCGCGCTCGGTCCAGGTGATGAAGGTTTGACCGCTGCGGTGCATGACCGCGACGTTGGTGGGCTGCGGCGGCGAGGCGCTGACGCCTTCGACAGGCGTGCAGGCGAGCCAAAACAACAGTAGGGGCACAGAGGGGATGAGTTTCAGAAGGCGTTTCAACTTTGTGTCCTCCAAATTGGCTGACGAGGGACAGGTCCGCTTGTTACAAGGCGCAGGCCACGTGCAGCAGCAGTGAGGTTGTCAAGTTGGGTGCGCTGATGAGTATCATACACCGGCCGGGCGGCGCGGTCAAGCGTACCATCGGGTGAGCGGCAAAATTACAAATAGGATTACGTCTGAATTGCCGCCGGTGAATGAGCAGGCGCGAGGCGCTTGTTATCGTTCGAGCCGTGAATGTGCTAAAATAGCCGCCAGGTAAGGCAATGTCAAGCAAGAGCGCGCTGTCAGGAGGAAGACATGAATACGGCCGAGATTGCAACTCTGTTCGATTACAACTATTGGGCCAACGGCCGTGTGCTGGACGCGGCCGCCAGGTTGACGCCAGCACAGTTTGCGACGCCGGCCGGACTGAGTCATGGCGGCGTACGCGGCGCGCTGGTGCATGTGCTCAGCTCCGAAGCGGTGTGGCGTTTGCGCTGCCAGGAAGGCATCTCTCCGCCGGCCATGCTGCTGGAGACCGGCTTTCCCACCCTGGATTCGCTGCGTGAGTTCTGGCAAGATGAAGAGCAAGCGATGCGCGCCTACCTGGCCGGACTAAGCGATGATGATATCAACGGCCTGGTTCGATACAAGACGACCAAACGGGTGTCGCATCAAAACCCGCTGTGGCAGGTGCTGCTCCACCTGGTGAACCACGGCACCCAGTTTCGCAGTGAAGCCGCGGTCGCGCTGACCTCTTACGGTCAATCGCCCGGCGATTTGGATCTGATTTTCTTCCTCAGACAGCGGCAGGCAACCGCAGCCGCCTGACTCACTACCAGGAAATGTGGGATATGAATCATTAGTGCGATGAGGTAACAATGCTCAAAACTATCCAAGTCACGCTGCCTGAAGATCTTTTGCGTCGCGTCGACGCGATGGTGAACGAATTAGCGACGACACGTTCAGCATTTACGCGCGCGGCGTTCGAGAATGCCCTCAGACGCCAGCACATAATGCAGATGGAGAAGCAGGACGCAGAAGGCTATGCCTACCAACCGTCAAATCCCGATGAGGTAACGCCGTGGGAAGCACTTCAGGATTGGGGGGAGGCATGAAGCGGGGCGATGTGTGCTGGGTAGAATTCGCCCCCCCTGACAAGCGCCGACCGGTCGTCATCCTGACACGCAACTCGGCGATTGGCTATTTGAACGCTTTGACCGTTGCGCCGATCACGACAACCATCCGGCGCGTGCCTTCCGAGGTAATTCTCGGACCAGAAGATGGTCTGCCAACCGTCTGTGCAGCTAACCTGCATAACATGCAAACGGTATCCAGGTCAAAAATCGGAAACTTTATCACCTCATTGACCACGAACAAAGTGGTTGAAATCGAAACTGCCTTACTCTTTGCGATGGGAATGGAAGGTTTCCGCAAGTGATTCTACGCGTTCTGACAACCGCGTTGCGCTTCTTCAGTTCAGCCGCTGATTCACCGTCCCTCCAGCCAACTGCGGCACGCGCGGGCCGAACTGGCCGGCCAGGTCGGGACTCATGTCGGGGTTGATGTAGAGCGGGATCGGCTGAAGGCTCACCGGTTGATTGTGCTGCGCGGCCCTGCCCAACGCCGGGCAGCCCCAGGCCTCTTCGTCCGTGCCGCGGCGCAGATCCTTGAACTGACCGAGGATGCCGCAGCTAAAGCAGTGGTCGCGGCAGTCGTCAATCACCGCGCCGATCTGGCTGTGGCGATACTCCTGAATCAAAAATTCCTTGTTCAATCCCAGGCTGATGTGATCCCAGGGCAGCGCATCTTCCACACTGCGCCCGCGCCGCGCGTACCAGTCAGGGTCCAGGTCCTGCTCGGCAAAGGCCTGCATCCAGGCGTCATCACGGAACTGATCGCCCCAGGCGTCGAATTTGGCGCCGAGCTGCCAGGCGCGCTCGATGACATCGGCCAAGCGGCGGTCGCCCCGGCTGAGGGTGGCTTCCATGAGGGTTTCGCGCGGGTTGTTCCAGTTGAAGTGGAAACCGACTCCGCGCAGGCTGTCCTGCAAATAGGCGATCTGGCGGCGCACCGTCTCCTCGGCCTCCAGCGGCGCCCACTGGAACGGCGTATGCGGCTTGGGCACCAGCGTGCTGACGCCCACGCGCACCTTCGCCTTGCGGCCGATCAGGCGGCGTCCCACGCGCATGACCGCCCAGGCCAGGTCGGCAATGGCCTTCACATCTTCATCGGTCTGCGTCGGATGGCCGATCATGAAGTACATCTTGATCGTGGTCCAGCCGCGGCTGAACACCTCTTCAGCCGTCTGGAGCAGTTCGTCGGTCGCAATCGGCTTGTTGATGACATCGCGCAGGCGGTCGGTCGCGGCTTCGGGCGCAAAGGTGAAGCCGCTGCGCCGGCGCCCTTTTTCCAGCAGGTTCATCAAGTCCACGGAGAACGACTCGATGCGCAGACTGGGCAGGCCGATGCTCAGCTTGTCCGCGCCGTGCGCGTCTATCACCGCTTTGACCAACTCACTAATGTGGGTGTAATCGCTGGAACTGAGCGAGAGGAACGAGATTTCCTCGAAGCCGCAACTGGCGATGATCTTTTCTACGGCGTCGAGCACTTCTGGCAGCGGCCGCTCGCGCACCGGGCGATAGGCCATGCCCGCGTGGCAGAAGCGACAGCCGCGCGTGCAGCCGCGCTGAATTTCGATCGCGGCGCGGTTATGCACTACATCCAGATAGGGCACGATAAAATCGGTGGTGGGCGGCGGCAGCGTCGCCACGATGCGCTTGGTCACCACGGCGGGCGCCACATCGGCAAACTCAGGCCGCAGCGTGGTGGCTATCAGCGCGCCGTCGGGGTGATAGGTGGCTTCGTAGAACGAAGGAATATAGACGCCGGGGATGGTTGCCAGACGACGCAGCAGGTCGGTGCGGGTAACGCCGGCCGGATGGGCCTGGCGATCGCGCTTCCAGGCCCCCTGCGCGGCCAGGATCTCCACAATGACCTCTTCGCCCTCGCCGATCAAAAACGCGTCAATGAACG
>JAYRVL010000736.1:0-3037 GCA_041918575.1 Anaerolineae bacterium
ACGAAGCGGTCATCCGCCTGACCCGGCGCGCAGCCACACCGGCGCAGGTGCTGGCTGCGCTGAACCTGGCGCCGCGGATGCCTTTGGCGCATGCAGAGGCCCAGCCGGGCGGGGAGGTCACGCCAGAACGTGCGGCTTTACAGGCGCGCCTGGCCGGGCTGCGCGAGGCCTGGCATTGGCAACAGAGCAAGGCAGAGCAGACGTTGGCAGCCGCGGCAACGTCCACGCAGGCTCCGACCAACGCCATACCCGATCGCGATCGGCGAACCTTGCACACGTTAGAAACGGAGATGGCCGAGATTGGGCGGCGCCTGGCCGTGTCAGCAGGCGCCGCGCCGTTGTCGGCGGCCGCCGCGCCGAGCGGCCGTTGGGATGAGTCGGCAGCCGCGGCGTTTGTCCAGGCTCAGCAAGCGCGCTTGAGCCACGATGAGGGGTTGCTTGTTTACTTCCTGGCCGATGATTCTCTGCATGCGTTGGCGCTCACCCCGGCCGGGCTATCGCCGGTGATCACGTTGGCGCCCGAGACCGTGCTGCAGCGCCTTCTGCGCACATGGCGTTTTCATCTGCAAACCGTCGCGGCCGGAAGCGGCGCGGAGACGCTGACCCTGGCTCACGCGCTGTTGGCGCGCTTCCAGGCGCTGTTGGTGCAGCCGCTCGAGGCTTACTTGACTGAGGCCACGCGTTTGCTCGTGGCGCTGCCGCCGACCTGGCACGATTTGCCCCTGGCCGCCTGCTTCGATGGACAGCATTATTTGATTGAACGCCGGCAGCTGGCGCTGCTAACGATTCCCACTGTGCCCCTACCGGACGCGCCGCGGCCGGCAGGCGGCCCCGCGCTGGTCATTGGCCACACCGACGGCGGACGCCTGCCGCAGGCGGCGCATGAAGCGTCTGGCATCGCTGCCCAATTGCATGGACAATGGAAAACCGACCTCTTGCTTGAACAACAAGCCACGCTGACCCAGGCGCGCGCGGCCAGCCGCGCCGCCAGCCTGTTGCACCTGGCAACTCATGCGCTGTTCCGGCCTGATAACCCGCTCTTCTCCTGGCTGCGCCTGGCTGATGGACGGCTGACCGTGGCGGATCTCTATGAATGGCAGCTGCCGGCGCGCCCCCTGGTGGTGCTCAGCGCGTGCGAAACAGGCCACGGTCAACCGCGCGGGGGCGGGCTGTTGGGCATGGGGCGCGGTTTTCTGGCGGCCGGCGCGTCGGGCCTGATCGTCAGCCTGTGGAAGGTGGCAGACGCGGCCTCAGCCGTGTTGATGACCGAGTTTTACCGGCAGCTAACCGAGCGCGGCCTGGCCGCTGATCCGGCGGTATGCCTGCAGCAGGCGCAGCGCCATGTCCTGACCATCCATCCCCATCCGTTTTTTTGGGCCGGGTTTGTTGCCATCAAGGCCTGAGGAGGGACGAACAATGCCTTATCTGCAAAAGTGGTTGCGTGTACTGATGTTGGGCGCGGCGCTTCTATCCGCAGCCTGGTCGGCCGGCCTGGACAAGACGCGCGCCGATGCGCCGGACATCCCTCTTCCCAACGAATGCACCGGCACCGGCCATCCCGCGCCCCAGGGCCACGCTGCGTACGGTCCAGCCGCCGGCCCTCTGCGCGGCTGGACCGTCAATGTCCAGGTCAACGATGACAGCGGGCCGGCCAGTCAATGGCGGCCAAGCCTGGCGGTTGACGGGGCTGGCGTGCTCTTTGCCGCCTGGGAAGATGAACGCCAGGGCCACGCGGACATCTATTTCGCACGTTCCAGCGATCGCGGTCAAACCTGGAGCGCCAATCAGCGGGTGAACGCCGACACGGGCAGCGCCGCGCAGCGCCAGGCCAGCCTGGTCGCGCTCGGCAATGGTCAACTCTACCTGGCCTGGCAGGATGGCCGCCACGGCAACCCTGACATTTACATGGCTCGCTCCACCAACGGCGGCCAAACCTGGGGGCCGAATGGACGCGTCAACAATGACAGCGGCGCGGCCAGCCAGGACAGCCCCAGCCTGGCCGCGGACGCGTCTGGCAATCTTTACCTGGCCTGGCGTGATGCGCGCAACGGCCACGCGGACATCTATTTTGCGTTTTCGAGCAACGGCGGCGCCAGTTGGAGCGCCAACGTGCGCGTCAACGATGACAGCGCCGCCGCCAACCAGGATGGCCCCAGCCTGGCCGCGCTCAACCCGGCCACAGTCTATCTGGCCTGGCGCGATGAACGCCGTGGACAGGGCGACATCTATTTTGCCCGTTCCAGCAGCGCCGGCCAAACCTGGAGCCTCAACACGCGCATCAACGATGACAGCGGTACGGCCGACCAGGTTCATCCACGCCTGGTGATAGATGGTCAGGCCCGCGCGTACGCAGCTTGGCAAGACAAGCGAGCCGGCACGCGTGATATTTTCTTCAGTCGCTCCAGCGATGGCGGCCAGACCTGGGCGCAAAACGGACGCGTCAATCAGCAGGTTGGCCCCGTCCACGATAACCCTGTCCTGGCCGTAGACCGCGCAGGCGCGGTCTTCTGTTTCTGGTGCCTGGCGCTGGCGCCCGATGCCGGCAGCATCTTCGCGGCGCGCTCTGACGACGGCGGAGTCACGTGGAGCGCGGGCCAGCCAGTGAATGACGACAGCGGCGCGGCTTACCAGGACGTGCCCAGCGCCGCGGCCGCGCCCGATGGCTTGATTCACGCCCTTTGGGGCGATGAACGCCGGGGTAACGCGGACATCTTCGTCGCGCACAGCCAACGCGAAGCGTTCCTGGCCCTGGCGGCGCGTCGCTGGCCCGCGGGCGCAGCAACCCCCACCCCCACGCCCAAACCGACGCGCACCCCGACCGCGACGCCAACGGCAACGGCGACGCCGACGCTCAGCGCCACGCCAACGCCCACACCGAGCCAAACGCCCACGCGGGTCACCGCCACGTTCACGTCCACAGCAACCCCCACGCGCACCCCAACCCTCACGCCCACGCGCACCCCAACCCTCACGCCCACGCGCACCCCAACCCTCACGCCCACGCGCACCCCAACCCTCACGCCCACGCGCACCCCAA
>JAYRVL010000737.1:0-6921 GCA_041918575.1 Anaerolineae bacterium
CGCGGCCAATGTCGCAACAGCCAGCGCCTGGATTCGACGCGCGGCCGAACAAACCGGCGCGCAATTGATCGTCCTGCCCGAAACGGTGACAACCGGTTTCGTCCCCACCATCGGGCCGCTTGAACTGTGGGATGTCGTGGACGAAATCCCTGGTCGCCTGTCAGAGCCAATCCAAAAGGTCGCCCAGGCGGTGGGCGCCTACGTAGTGCTGCCCTCGTATGAGCGCGGCGCGCAGCGAGGCGTGGTCTACAACGCGGCCGCGCTGCTGGGGCCAAGCGGCGACGTGCTCGGCATTTACCGCAAGACTCACCTTTTTCCCACGGAACGCATCAGCGGTCCGGCCGCGGCCGGCGCGGGCTGCAGCAACGGCTGGTCCACCCCCGGCCATGAGCCGGTAGTCATCCAAACGCCCCTGGCCGCCATCGGCATCACCATTTGTTACGACGGCGACTTCCCCGAGCTTTTTCGCGCGGAAGCCATCATGGGCGCGGAGGTGATCGTGCGCCCCAGCGCGCTGCTGCGTTCGTTCGAAATCTGGGAGCTGACCAACCGCGCGCGCGCCTACGACAATCACGTCTACATGGTGTCGTGCAACGCGGTTGGCCCCGACGCCGGCGGCAACTACTATTTCGGTCACAGCATGATCGTCAGCCCGATCGCGCAGAAACTGGCGCAGGCCCGCGGCGTCGAAGAAATCGCCTTTGCCGAGCTAAACCCCGACCCGATCAAATTCATCACCTACGGCGCGCTCAGTCCCATGATCTTCGATCACCTGCGCGACCGCAATCTGGCCGCCTATCAAAACATCCTGACGCCGGCCGCCAGCCGCTTCGAGCCGGCGCCCCGATCGTAACGCAAGCCTCCGGCTTGCCCCGCCCCCGTTCGTAGCGCAAGCCTCCGGCTTGCCCCGCCCCCCTCAGAGCAAGGAGATTCTCGTGGAACGCACGTCTGTCCTGCAAGGCATCCAGGTTCTCGACATGACCGAAGCGCTGGCTGGCCCTTTGGCCGCGATGATGCTCGGCGACCTGGGCGCAGATGTCCTCAAGATCGAGCGCCCCGGCAGCGGGGATATGTCGCGCGGCTGGGCGCCGCCCTACGTGGGAACAGAAAGCGCCTATTTCCTGAGCGCCAATCGCAACAAACGCAGCATGACGCTCAATCTCAAACTCCCCGCCAGCCAGGCTGTGTTGCATCAACTGGTGGCCGGCGCTGACGTGTTCGTGGTCAACCAGCCGAGCCTGGAATCGCTGCGCAAGCTGGCCGCAGACCCTGACACGCTGTGGGCCATCAACCCGCGGCTGATCTACTGCGCCATCAGCGGGTTTGGCCTGACCGGGCCTGAAGCCGGCCAGGGCGGCTATGACGTGGTGGCGCAGGCGCGCTCAGGTCTCATGGCTCTAACCGGCGAACCAGGCTCAGGCCCGATGCGCTATCCCATCCCCCTCAGCGACGCCACCTGCGGCCTCTACAGCGTGGTCGGCATCCTCTCTGCGCTCCTCGTGCGTGAGCAGACCGGCCGCGGCCAGTTGGTGGACATGGCTCTGCTCGACGGTCAGGTCTCTTGGCTGACGCACATCGCCGGCGCCTACTTTGCCACCGGGCAGCGTCCCACCAAGATCGGCAACATCCATGCCACGATCGTCCCCTATCAGCCCTTCCGCGCGCGCGACAAACATCTCATCGTGGCCGTAGGCAGCGAACGCCTGTGGGAGCGCTTTTGCCAGGCGCTGGGCATCACAGAAACGATCGGTCGGGACCCTCGTTTCCGCGCCAACCCGGACCGCCTGCAGCACCGCGCCGACCTGATTCCGATGCTGGAAGACGTGTTCATCACGCAGGACGCCGGCTTTTGGCTGGAACGGCTGCGCGCCGCGGACATTCCCTGCGGCCCCATCAACGAGGTGGACGAAGCCCTCACCGACCCGCAGGTTGTGGCGCGGGGCATGATCGTGGAACAGGAGCATCCGGCGGTGGGGTCGGTGCGTTCGGTGGGCAACCCGGTGCATCTGAGCCAAACCCCCGTCAGCTACCGCCTGCCGCCGCCCAGCTTGGGTCAGCACACGGCCGAGGTCCTGACTAGCCTGGGTTACACCGACGAACAGATCAGGCAGCTCAAGACAGAAGGCGCGGTGGGAGCCTGAGCCGGGCGCAGCGAGCGTCACACGTCAGACAACCGAGCGGCGGGCGTCTCGCCCGCACGCTCGGGCGCAGCCTGCGGGTATACGCAGCACTTGTGGTATGATGGGGGTATGCCAAACCAACGTTCCGACACCCTACCCGTCGTTGATCTGCTGCCGGGTGAGACCTTTGGCGACGCGCTGCGTTTCCTGCGCAAGCGCGCCCGCCTGACCCAGGAAGAACTGGGCCGCGCCGTCGGCTACAGCCGTGAACAGATCGCCCGCCTGGAGACCGGCAGTCGCCTGCCTGACCTGACCGTCATTGCGGCCCTGTTCATCCCCGCGCTCGAATTGAAGCGCGAAACGGCGCTAGTGGCGCGGCTCCTGCAGTTGGCCGAACAAACGCGCCACAGCGACTCCGGCCGACAGCGCATCACCGTCACGCGCACGGTGCGCAAGCGCATCACCGTGGAAGATGAAATCAGCGCCTCCTCGCCCGTGGTTGTTCCTGCGCCCGTCGCGGTTGATCGCCGCGCCCACGCGCTGCCCGCGCCTATGTTGCCCTTGATCGGTCGCAAAGATGCGCTGGCGCGGGCGATTGCACTCCTGGCCGGCGACGCGCGACTGCTCACCCTGGTCGGCGCGCCCGGCGTGGGCAAGACCCGTCTGGCGTTAGAAATTGCCGATGCGCTGGCGCCGGCCTTTGCTCACGCCGCCTGCTTCGTCTCACTGGCCCCTGTGCAGGCCGTGGAAGATGCACCGGCTGCCGTCGCCGAAGCTCTGCGCATCACCCTGGCGGCAGGGCAGTCGCCCGCCGAGGCCGTGCAGGCTTACCTGGCGCCGCGTGAACTGCTCCTGCTGCTCGACAACTGCGAACACCTGCTCGACGCCGCTCCCCAGTTTGCAGATTGGCTGACCGCCGCGCCGCGGCTGCGCCTGCTCTGCACCAGCCGCACAGCGCTCGACCTCTACGGCGAATTCGAAATGATGGTGCCCCCCCTGGCCGTTCCCAACCTGGCCGCACTGCCCACCCTCGCGGTCCTGGGAAAGATGCCAGCCGTGCAGCTCTTTGTCGCGCGCACGCAGGCGGTCAACGCCGCGTTCGAGCTCAATGAGCAGAACGGGCTGGACGTTGCCGCCCTGTGCGTTGCCCTGGACGGACTGCCACTGGCGCTGGAACTGGCAGCCGCGCGTGGCCGCCAGTTGGCGCCCGGCGCCATCCTCGGCCAGCTCATGGCCGGCCGCGGTCAGCAGGATGTCACCGCGGCCCTGCTCAGCCAGACCCGACGCGGCATCGCCGAACGCCACCGCACCCTGCACGACGCCATCGCCTGGAGTGTGCGTCTGCTGGCGGCCGACCAGCGCGCGGTCTTCCTCAAGCTGGGGGTCTTCGTCGGCGGCTGTACGCCTGCGGCGGCCGCGGCCGTGTGCGACGCCAGCGACGAAATCCTGACCAGCCTGGCGAGCGCCAGTCTCCTGCGCCTGGAAGATGGCGCCAACGGCCCGCGCGTAATGCTGCTGGAGACCCTGCGCGCCTATGCCCTGGAGCAATTGGCCGTCGCCGGTCAGTTGACGGCGGCGCAGGAGCAGCACGCCCGCTTTTTCGCCGGCCTGGCGCAGGAGATTTTCGAAGGCGTGCGCGGCGAAGAACAGGCGGCCTGGTTGGCGCGCGCCCGCGCAGAGCACGACAACTTCCGCGCCGGTCTGCGCATCGCGCTCGACCAGGCCAAAGGCGATCTGGCGGTGCAGATCGCCGGCGGGCTGTGGTGGTTTTGGTATCGCCAGGGGTTTCTGCACGAGGGCCGCGCCTGGCTGGACGCCAGCCTGCGTTGCGCTTCCGAAACGGCCGCGCCAGGCCAGGCCAGCCTGCGCAAACGGCAGCGCGCGATCGCGCTCAACGGCGCGGGCGCCATGGCAACCGAACAAGGCGATTTTGTCGCGGCGATGAGCTATCATCAGGCCGGGCTGGCCCTGCGCCAGGAACTGGGCGATGCGCAGGGCGTCGCCATTGCCCTGCACAACATGGCGCTGGCCGCCCGCTGCCAGGGCGATTACGACCGCGCCCTGGCCTGGTTCGAGGAGTCGCTCGTCGGCTTCGAGCAGTCCACGGGCCTGACTCGGGCTGACGCCCACGCTGACTACATCATGGGCCAGGCCAACATCGGCATTACCGCGTGCGAAATGGGGAATTACGACCTGGCGCAGCAGCGGTTGGAAGATGCCTGGACCGCAGCGCGCCAGCAGCGCAACGACTGGGCCGTGGCCTTCATCTCCAGCAACCTGGCTGAGGTGTATCGCCATCAAAACGACTGGGAGCGCGCCGCCGCGTTGGCCGCGCAGAGCCTGCGCCTGTTCACGCAGCTCGACGATGCCTTCTACATCCCCGAACCGATATTGATCCTGGCCCGAATGGCGCTGACACAGGGCGATCTGCCCGCGGCCCGCGACCGCGGCGCGGACGTGCTGCGCCGTTACCAGGCGCTCAACGATCGGCACGGCATTTCCCTGGCGCTGCAATTTCAGGCCTGGCTGGCGCTGGCAGAAACGCCGCATCCCCCCGGCGCGGAGCAAGCCGCAGCGCTGTGGGGCGCGGCCCAACCGCTGCGCGCCAGCGCCAACCGCTCGCTTTCCCCGGTCGAGCGTCATGAGGAAGCAGCCATGCTGGACGCATTGAACCAAAGACTTGGGCCGGCTCAGGCTGCGGCTCTGCTCAAGGCCGGTGCAGCAACCGGGTGGCGCGCGGTGTGGGCGCGCTTCTCGCAGCCTGTTCCATCCGGGACGCCATCCCCGGCTTCACCGTAGAGGCAACTCATGCCACGCCATCCACCTTCATCACCACGGTCTCCCAACTACCCGGACGGCATCCCCGCGGGGCGCTGGAACGACCCGCAGTTGCCAGAAGGCTATCAGCCTCGCCCATTATCACTGCTCGAACGCTCTCGCCAACGGCTGACCTGGCCGGCTGACCAGGCCGTGGCCAATCGCCTCAACGTCCTGATTGATGGCATCGGCGTCGGCTTCGCCGCGGGCATCGGCTCCTTCCTCTCGGTGTTCCTGGTGCGCCTGGGCGCATCCAGTTTCATGGTCGGCCTGCTCACCGCCATGCCCGCGCTGACCGGCATCCTATTGGCCTTCCAGGTCGGCGCCTTTCTCTCGCGCCAGCGCCAGGTGGTCCCCTGGTTTTCACGCGCACGGCTGCTCGTCCTCTCCTGCTACGCGCTGACCGGCCTGGTCCCCTACCTGTTCGACCAACATGTGCCTGAGATCATCGTCGGCATCTGGGCGCTGGCGACCCTGCCGCAAACGGTGGTGTCGGTTGCCTTTTCCGTGGTGATGGGCCAGGTGGCCGGCCCGCGCGGCCGCGTCGCCCTGATGAGCCAACGCTGGTCAACCCTGGGCCTGGCCCATGCCCTGGCCGTGCTCTTGGCCGGCCAACTCCTGCAAGTCTGGGCTTTCCCGCTCAACTACCAGATCATCTTCCTGATCTCGGCCATCGGCGGACTGGTCAGCTACAGCTTCTCCATGCGCATCAGCCTGCCGGACCAGGAACCGGCGCCCGCAACCGCCGGCCGCGGCTCACCCTGGCGGCAGGAGCTGGGCGTGCTGCGCCAATATCCCGATTTCGTGCGCTTCACCGCCAGCCAGTTCATCTTCCGCGCCGGCCTGAGCATGGCCATGCCGCTGCTGCCGCTTTACTGGGTGCGCGAACTGAAAGCGTCGGACATGACCATCAGCTTCATCAACACCGCACAGACCGTCGTCCTGCTGGTGGCCTACCTGCTGTGGACGCGCCTGGCCAAGCGCACCGGCGAGCGCCGGGTCATGCTCATCTGCGCGCTGGGCGCCAGCCTCTACCCCTTCCTGACCGCGCTGACGCACAGCGCCGGGCTATTGGCGATCTACGCCGGCATCAACGGCTTCTTCCAGGCCGGCGTAGACCTGGTCTTCTTCGACATCATGCTCGACACCTGCCCGCCGCAGAACCAGGCGCGCTACATCGGCCTGTATCAGACAACCGTCTTTGCCGCCATGTTCCTGGCCCCACTCACCGGCGCCTGGCTCGGCGACGCCATCAGCCTCGGCTGGGGCCTGGCCGCCGCCAGCGCGCTGCGCCTGGTCGGCTTTGTCCTGCTCTACCTGCTGGGCGTGGGGCGCGCCTTGAAATCTGAGGGGTAGGAGTAGGGGCGGATCACGCCTCACGAACCCCTTGCCTGCTCAAGCAGTTGCCGTAAGACTGCTGTTTGTTCTGGCGTCAGATAGGATGGTTCATCGTTGGGCTGGCCGAGGACCGTCTGACCCAAGCGCGTGTGTACCAACATGCGCAGGTCTTCTTCCAACGGGTTGCCCAAGCGATGATCCTCCACCACGCGGCCGTCGCTCAGGCGGATGATGCGTTGAGTGGCCTGCGCCACGCGGCGATCGTGCGTTACGATGATGAACGTCGTCCCCTGGCTGGAATTCAGATCGGCCATCAGCTTGAGTACCTCTTCGCCGCTCTGGCTGTCCAGGCTACCGGTTGGCTCATCGGCCAGAATCAGCGCAGGATCATTGGCCAGCGCACGCGCCACCCACACCTCGCCTGCCGTCGGCTGGTCGAGCGCGCCCAGGAGATTGAGCAGCGTGATGGTTTTGATCATGGTCCGCGTTTTCGGTATGAACCGGGCCGAAACTACCCGGGGTCATTGCGCGATGCGGACCGCGCCAATGCGGATCTACCAACCGGCGCGTGTGAAGATCAGAGGATTGATACCTGGGTGTCGGGCCGCGGGGGGGGCGGGGCTATTCGTCCTTGAAAAACTCGATC
>JAYRVL010000738.1:0-5113 GCA_041918575.1 Anaerolineae bacterium
ACGACATCCTTCAGGAACCAGCGCCGCATGGGCGAGATGGGGAAACGGGTGACGACCGGCTTGAGCAGCGCGCTCCAGCGATGGTAGGTGAGCGGCAGGACGGGCGCTTCGGTCGCGAGAATGGTCTCGGCCTGCCGGTAAAGGCGTAGGCGCTCGACCGCGTCGCGCTCGGTCCTGGCCCTGGCAACGAGATCATCGTACGCGGCATGGCGCCAGCCGGTCTGCAAGCCGATGGGCGCCAGGCGCAGGAAGTTGTCTGGATCGGGGTAGTCGGCGCGCCAGCCCACGAAGAAAGCGTGAGGTCCCTCCGCGCCGGAGAAGCGGATCAAGCGCTCGACCGCCACAGCGCGACGCTGGCTGCGCACACCTAAGACCCTCTGCCACTGCTGTGTAGTGCGCACGGTCGTCGGTCCGAGAAACCACCCGTGCTGCTGAGACTCCGATGGCTTGCGTGTCGGGGCATTTGACAGTATAATCTTCTTAGATAAATCTTTCTCTGTGACAAATTTGATTACAAAAGCTGTAGCATCTAAGAAAAGATAGCCGCCATGTCACGCTCTTTGTCCGCTTTGGAATCGCAACTAATCCTGCGCCTGGAATGGGAGAAGCAACCGGTCGTCACCATCGAGGAAACCATGGCGATCCTCGGTGTCTCCAACGACCAAGCGCGCCAGGTGTTATCCCGATTGGCGCGCCGCCGCTGGTTGGCATTGATTGTCCCAGGAAAGTATGAGCTGATCCCCGCTGAGCGAGGTGAGTACGCTTTCACCGACACCAACCCTCTCTTCATCGGTAGTGTGTTGGTGGCACCCTATTACTTCTCTTATGCAACAGCCGCCTTCTTTCATGGCCTGTCAACACAGGCTGCAGCCACCGTCTACATCGCCACCACGACACGTCGGGAAGGTTTGCTGGTCATACGCGATAAGGAATATCGCCTGGTGCTCCAACCCACACACAAATTCTTCGGAGCGACTGAAGTGGATGCCTACGGCAGCCGCGTACAGATGGCTGTGCCAGAGAAAGCGATCCTCGATTGCCTTGACCGACCGCTGTATGCGGGTGACATCTCTGAGATAGCCGCAATGCTCTGGCATGGCAAGGGTCGGCTGGATTGGCTTCGGCTTACCGACTATGCGCTGCGCTACCACTCGCACTCGCTCGTACAGCGTTTGGGGTACCTGGCCGATCGGCTTAATTTGTCTCTTGACAACGAGGCACGACAGCGTTTGCTGGGGGGAACTGGAAAGAATACCTGTTATCTCGGCCAGCCTGGCCGCTGGCAGCAAGGGGGCGAGTACAATGCAGTCTGGCGGGTGGTAGATAACGTGCCGCAACGGGAACTACTTGGCGACGTCGAGGTGCGCTAATGATCGAGAAACGGTTGGTGCAATGGTACGCGGCGGACGCCCATGTGGATCTGGATATCGCTGAGCGCGAGGTCATTCTGACTTATGTGCTGCGCATCTTAGCGGACAAGGGCATGCTGGCGCATTTAGCGTTCAAGGGCGGCACTGCGATCCGCAAATTGATCTTGGGCGGACAGGGACGCTTCAGCCTGGATCTCGATTTCACTGCGACGACCGATACCGAGCCAGATGCCTTCGTGCTTGACCTGGTTGGTTGTCTGCATGGCCAGAGGTATTACGGCATTACTTTCTCCATCGCAGACCAGGATTACTACGCCACACCAGATTCCTGCGGTGCAGAGGTTGCTTACGAACATGATTGGGTAAAGACCGGTCGTTTTGGTCTACAGGTCAGCTTTCGAGCGATGCCACTCCTGCCTGTCAAACCAGCCGTCTTCCGCCCGGAACGCTACTTTGAGTGGCTGGGCATCACGCCGCCTGAGCCGCCAACGCTGGATGTGCATGAGATTATTTCCGAAAAAGTGCGGGCGGCTGCCCAGCGCAGCCGCGTGCGTGATCTCTATGATCTTTACCAGTTCGCTCACCTGAGCTTCGGCCGGCGACTGGTTCGGCGCATCGCTGTGCTCAAGTGTTGGGAGACGCGTTTCGCCTTTGATCCAGTTGCTTTCTTGGGTGGATTACCCCAGGTACACTACGAATGGTCCGATCTGCGGCGGCTCATACGGCGGGGAGCCGCGTTAGGCCCGGATGAGATTATTCGTGGTGTTCAGCAAGGCTATACCTTTCTTACTCAACTTTCCGAAGAAGAGGCTCTCCTGGCGGCAGATGCTTACGGTCGGCAGCGACAACTGTATGCGCATTTGGTCATTGACCTTAGGAAGATCCGAAGTGCCCTGTGATAGGGAAAAAGGAGGGGTTTGGGCGTCTGTGAGTTGAACAGCTACTCCCCTGCAACCACGACATCCTTCAGGAACCAGCGCCGCATGGGCGAGATGGGGAAACGGGTGACGACCGGCTTGACCAGCGCGCTCCAGCGATGGTAGGTGAGCGGCAGGACGGGCGCTTCGGTCGCGAGGATGGTCTCGGCCTGCCGGTAAAGGCGCAGGCGCTCGACCGCGTCGCGCTCGGTCCTGGCCCTGGCAACGAGGTCATCGTACGCGGCATGGCGCCAGCCGGTCTGCAAGCTGATGGGCGCCAGGCGTAGGAAGTTGTCTGGGTCTGGAAAATCGGCGCGCCAGCCCACGAAAAGGACGTGCGGGCCTCCCACGCCCGTGAAGCGGATCACCTGCCCGGCTTCCACGCTCCGCGCCTGGCTGCGCACGCCCAAGACCTCCTGCCACTGCTGCGCCAGGTATTCGCTCACCGAAGCCCACACGCTTGAACTTTCACCGCCCCACAGTTCGATCAGCGGCAGGCCCTGCCCGCCCGGATAGCCGGCCGCGGCCAGGAGCTGCTGCGCCTGCCCTGGCGCGTAGGGCAGGGCCATGTCCGCGGCATGCCCCGGCAGGTTGGGCGGGATGAAGCCCCCCGTCGCCGGCAAATCATAGCCGAACAGGCGCGCCGCGGCCAGATGCGCGCGGTCGGTCGCCAGGACGAACGCCCGGCGCACGCGCGCATCGTCGAAGGGCGGCCGCCGTGTGTCGAAGGCCAGGTAGTCCACGCGCAGATCGGGCACGGAGCTGAACTCCCCCGCATGGCGCCGGTGCAAGTGTACCGCTTTCGTCCGCGGCAGGCGATGCAGCGCCAGCACGTCCAACTGACCGGCCTCGTACAACGGCGCCTGCTGCTCCCAATCGGTCAGCAGCGTCACCTCCACCCGCCCCACGTTGCCCGCCAACCGACCCGTCGCGGGCGCATGATAATCAGCGTTGCGCTCCAGGGTCAGGGCTTTGCCTTGCTGCCAGGCGGCCAGGCGAAACGGGCCGTTGTTCACCAGGTGCGCCGGCGCGCTCCAGGCGCGGCCGTGCTGCGCCAGCGCGTGACGCGGCACGGCAAAGGCGACGCGGTGCGCCAGCACGTAGAGAAAGCTGTTGACCGGCTCGGCCAGGGTGACGCGCAGGGTGAAGGGGTCCGTGACCTGCACGCCGAGCTGATCCGGATGGGTCGCCTGCCCGGCCAGCAGGGTCGCCGCGCCGGCGATGTCGCCCAACAGGCGCGCAAAAGGCGCGGCCGTGGCCGAATCCAGGGCGCGACGCCAGGCAAACGCAAAATCGGCCGCGGTGACCGGCGCGCCGTCGGACCAGGCGACATCACGCCGCAGGCGGAACGTGTAGACGCGGCCGGCTGCCTCGACCTGCCAGTCGGCCGCGACATCGGGCACGATGGTCATGTCCGGGCCTTCGGTCACCAGGCCGCAGAAGAGCTGGTCAATCAGCCAGGCGTCGCGGCCATCGTCGGCCGCGGGATCGAGCGTTTGCGGGATCAGCCGCGCCAGGCGCAGGGCGGCGTGCGGCGCGGCGACCGCCGGCCAGGCCGGCTGCTGCGCCAGCAGGCCAAAGCCGGCCGCGTAGGCCGCGCCGGCCGCGCTGAAATCGAAGGCGGTGTGATGGGTCTGGCCGAGCCGGAGCATGGCCTGACCCGCGCCGGCCGTGTCACCCTGCGCGTGCAGGAGAGCCGCGGCGCGGCGATAGCAGGCATCTGCTGCGAGCACGGCCGCGACGCTGCGCGCTTCATCGCCGGCCTGCAGCCACCAGGTCACGGCCAGCGCAGCCTCGCCGGCCTCCTCGTAATGATGCGCCGCCTGCGCCGCGCGGTTGACCGGCGCAGGCGCTGCCTCTTGCAGCGCCTGGCCGGCGCGACGATGCAGCAGCCGGCGTTGGGGCGCGCTCAACTGCGCGTAGGCCGCGGCGCGCAGCTTGTCATGGCTGAAATCGTAAGCGTCCGCGCCCTGCTGGCGCACGATGCCCCGGCGCCACAGCTCGTCCAGCGTCGCCAGCAGGCCGGCTTCGTCCAGGCCGCTGACGCGACGCAAAGCGTCCAGGGTACACTGGCGGCCGAGCACCGCCGCGACCTGGGCCAGGCTGCGGCCGGCCGCGGAAAGCTGCGCCAGGCGCTGTTCGAGCACCGCCTGCACCTTGAGCGGCTGGCGAATGTGCAGCGGGCAGAGCGGGCAGAGCGGCCCGGCGGGATCAGGATCGGGGTTGGGCTGCGCGCCGGGCGCGGTCATCGAACCGGCGCGCACGGTCTCGACCAGGAACAGGGGGTTGCCCTCGCTGTCGTGATGGAGGTGGCGAATCTCGCACGGCGTCAGCGGTCGGCCGGCCAGTTGGGTGGCCAGCTCGCCGCATTCATGCACGTTGAGCGGCGCCAGGGTCAGCTCGAGCCAACGGCCAGACGCCTGCAAGCGACGGCGCAGGTCGTGCAGGGGATGGTCGGCCTGAATCTCCTCGCGGCGCACCGTGCCCAGCACGAGCAGCGGCGCGCGTCCGGCCTGGCTGAGCAGGTAGTGCAGCCAGGCCAGGGTCTGTTCGTCGCCCAGGTGCAGGTCATCGGCCAGGAGGAGCAGCGGCCGCGGCGGGTTGAGCAGCGGCGCGGCCAGGGCTTCGAAGAAGCGCCGGCGCTGCCAGGCCTCGAGCAGCGGGCCGGGCGCGGTCAGGCCGGGGCGCGACATCAGCGCCTCCGGCAGCAGGCGGGCAATCTCGACCAGGCGGCCGTCATCCAGGGCAGACAGGCGGGCTTGCAGGCGCGGGCTGCGCAGCCAGGCGGCGATGGGCGCGAAGGGCAGCGGTTGAACGGACGGGTCG
>JAYRVL010000739.1:0-13534 GCA_041918575.1 Anaerolineae bacterium
ATCTCTGATCTCTGATCTCTGATCTCTGATCTCTGATCTCTGATCTCTGATCTCTGATCTCTGATCCCTGATCTCTGATCTCTGATCTCTGATCTCTGATCTCTGATCTCTGATCTCTGATCCCTGATCTCTGATCCCTGATCTCTGATCCCTGATCTAACAAAGGAAAGAACCTATGACCAAAAAGAAACGCGTCTTCTCCGGCATCCAGCCCTCCGGCAACATTCATCTCGGCAACTACCTGGGCGCGATCACACAGTGGGTGGCGTCGCAGGATGCCTATGACAACGTCTTCTGCATCGTGGACCTGCACGCGATCACGGCGCCCTATGAACCGCAGACGCTGCTTGCCAAGACACGCGAACTGGCCGCGCTCTACCTGGCCTGCGGACTCGATCCCCACAAGAGCGCCATCTTCGTGCAGTCGCACGTGCGTGAGCACACCGAACTGGCCTGGCTGCTCAACTGCCTGACGCCCCTGGGCTGGCTGGAGCGCATGACGCAGTACAAATCGAAGGCGCAGAAGCAGGAAAGCGTGGGCGTCGGCCTGCTCGATTATCCGGTGCTGATGGCCGCGGATATTCTGCTCTACGACACCGATCTGGTGCCGGTGGGTGAAGATCAGAAGCAGCACGTGGAGCTGACGCGCGACCTGGCGCAGCGGGTCAATTTTATGTTCGGCGACATCTTCGTGACGCCCGAAGTGGTGATCCGCCAGAGCGGCGCCCGCATCATGGGCTTCGACAATCCGGAGCAGAAGATGAGCAAGAGCGAGAAAGGGCAGTTCCATGCCGTCAACCTGCTGGACGACCCCAAGTTGGCGCGCAAGACAATCATGCGCGCGGTGACCGATTCTGGCGGCGAGACGCGCTTCGAGCACGCCGGCGCGGGGGTGCTCAATCTGCTGACCATCTATGAGATTCTAACCGGTTGGGCGCGGTCGGCCATCGAGGCGCATTTCGAGGGCAAGGGCTACGGTTTCCTCAAGAAGGAGGTTGCCGAAGTCATCATCGCGACCCTGGAGCCGATTCAGGCGCGCTATCGGGTATACGCGGACGATCCGGCCGAGTTGAACCGGGTGCTCAAGCACGGCGCCGACAGCGTGATCCCGCGCGCCGCGGCCACCATGAGCCGCGTCAAGTCGGCCATGGGATTCGTTCTGCCGGGCTGAACTGAGGCGTGCGGAAGAAAAGGAGAGAATCGTGATTGCCTTCATTGATAACTACGATAGTTTTACCTACAACCTGGTGCAGTACGTGGGCGAGATCATCCTGCAGGAGAAGTGGGGCGATCCGCAGGAGATGCTGGCTGTCTGGCGCAACGACCAGATAACGGTGGATGAACTGGCGGCCCTGGCGCCCAGCCACATCATCATCTCCCCTGGCCCCGGCACGCCCGAACACGATTCTGGCATCTCGAACGCGGTCATCGAACGTTTTCATGCCGCCACGCCGATCCTGGGGGTGTGCCTGGGGCATCAGTGCATGGGGCATGTCTTTGGCGGCAAGGTGGCCCGTGCGCCGCGGCTGATGCATGGCAAGACCTCGCCGGTCTATCACACCGGCCGCGGCATTTTCAACGGCCTGCCCAGCCCCTTCACCGCCACCCGCTACCATTCCCTGATCGTGCTGGAACCGCTGCCGCCGGTTCTCGAAGTCACCGCGTTCACGGCCGAAGGCGAGGTCATGGGGCTGCGCCATCGCCAGTTTCCCCACGTTGTCGGTGTGCAGTTTCACCCGGAATCCATCTTGACGGAGTGTGGCAAGGATTTGCTGCGGAATTTCTTGGCGTTGGAGGGGTAGGGCAGAGGGCGGAGGGTGGAGATTGGAGCGCGGAGGGGGAGATGATTCAACAGGCGATTGCGAAGCTGCTGGAGAGGCAGGATTTGACGGAGGAGGAGGCGTTTGCGGCGCTGGGCGAGATCATGACCGGGGAGGCGACGCCGGCGCAGATCGGCGGTTTCCTGGTTGGGCTGCGCATGAAGGGCGAAACGGTGGCCGAGATTGCCGGCTGCGCGGCCGCGATGCGCGCCAACGCCATCCCGGTCCATTCGCTGCGCTTTGGCCCCGATGACCTGGTGGACACCTGCGGCACGGGCGGCGATCACGCGGGCACCTTCAACATCTCCACCACGGCCGCGTTCGTGGTGGCCGGCGCTGGCGCGCCGGTCGCCAAGCACGGCAACCGTTCGATCACCAGCCGCTCTGGCAGCGCGGATGTGCTGGCCGCGCTCGGCGTCAACCTGGAGCTGACGCCGGCGCAGGTGGCCGTGTGCCTGGATGAGGCCAACATCGCCTTTCTCTTTGCGGTCAAACACCACCCGGCCATGCGCTTTGCCATCGGCCCGCGGCGTGAACTGGCCGCGCGCACGGTGTTCAACCTGCTCGGCCCGCTGACCAACCCGGCCGGCGCCCGGCGCCAGGTGATCGGCGTCTACGACCCCGGCCGCACCGCGGACCTGGCCGGCGTGTTGGGACGGCTGGGCAGCCGCGCCGCGTTCGTCGTTCACTGCTTGGCGCCGGATGGCCGGCCCGGCCTGGACGAACTGAGCACCACCGGCCTCAACCGGGTGAGCCAACTGCACCCGGACGGCCATGTCAGCACGTTCGACCTGGATGCACGTGAATTGGGCCTGGCGCCGGCCACCCTGGCCGACCTGGCCGGCGGGGACGCCGCGGCCAACGCCGCGATCACCCGCGGCATCCTGGACGGCTCAGTGCAAGGCGCGGCGACCGATGTGGTCTTGCTCAATGCCGCGGCCATGCTGGCGACCCTCAGCGGCGACTGGGCTGCCGGCCTGGCCCACGCCCGCGCCAGCCTGGAAAGCGGCGCGGCCCTGGCCTGCCTGGAAAAGCTGATCGCGACCAGCCAGGCGGCGAGCTCGAATTAGATTTCAACAGGATGAACAGAGATGGCGAGTAAAGGCGACGAAAAAAGAGCGCGGGCGGCGCTGGGGCAGCAGCAGCGCCTGATGCAGCAGGGCGCGTTCCTGGAACAGATCATGGCGCACAAGCGCGAGGAGTTGACGCAAGAGAAGCGGGACGTGGCGTTGGCCGATCTGCGCGCGGCCGTGGCGGTGGCGGAGCCGCCGCGTGATTTTTTTGCGGCGCTGCGGCCAACCGGCGGCCCGACCGGCGTGCGCTTGATCGCCGAGGTCAAGCGCGCCTCGCCCTCCAGGGGCCTGCTCTGCCATGATTTCGATCCGGTGCGCCTGGCCGATGTTTACAGCGCCAACGGCGCGGCTGCCATCTCGATCCTGACCGATGCCCGCTTTTTTCAAGGCGACCTGGTGCATGTCAGCCAGGTGCGCCAGCATTTCATGACCGCGGCCGGCGCGCATCCTGGCAGACCGCGGCCGGCCGTGCGTCCGCTGCCGCTGCTGCGCAAGGACTTCATCTTCGATCCGTACCAGGTGTGGGCCGCGCGCGCGGCCGGCGCCGACGCCCTGCTCTTGATCGCGGCCGTGCTCAGCGACCGGGAACTGCGTGATCTGCTGATTGAAACCCGGCGCCTGCAGATGGAGGCGCTGGTCGAGGTTCATGATGAGGACGAAGTGCGCCGCGCCCTGGCCGCCGGCGCGCGCATCATCGGCGCCAACAACCGCGACCTGCGCACCTTCACGATTGACCTGGCAACCACCGGCCGGCTGCGCCCCCTGGCGCCGCCGGAAATCATCTTTGTGGCCGAGAGCGGCATTCACACGCCGGCCGATGTGCGCCGACTGGCCGACCTGGGCGTAGATGCCATGCTCGTGGGCGAAGCCTTTGTCAGGGCCGCGGCCGCTGAACGCCCGGCTCGCGTGCGCGAACTGGCGCGGGCCGGTTTGGCAGAGATTGAAGCCGAGATGAGAGGAACCCAGATATGATCGGTACGCTTCTCAACATTATCACCGTCATCATCGGCGGCGGTTTGGGCAGCCTGCTGGGCAACCGCCTGCCCGATAAGACGCGTGAGACGGTGCTGGCCGGCCTGGGCCTGATGACCAGCGTCGTTGGCATGAGCATGGCGCTGCAAACCAGGAACGTGCTCATCCCCATGTTCAGCGTGCTCGTGGGCGGGGTGCTCGGCGAATGGGCGCGGCTCGAAGATCACCTGGAGGCGATCGGCCGCTGGCTGGAGCGCTGCGTGGGCGAACGCATGGCGAGCGGACAGCGCAGCGTGACCCGCGCCTTCGTGACGGCCAGCCTGGTTTTCTGTATCGGCCCGATGACCATTCTCGGCTCGATCCAGGATGGTCTGACCGGCGATTTTCAACTGCTGGCGGTCAAATCGTTGCTCGATGGCTTCGCCTCGCTGGCCTTTGCCGCTACCCTGGGGCCAGGCGTGATCCTATCCGCACTGACCATCCTGGCCGTGCAGGGCAGCGTCACCGGTATCACCATCATGCTGGGCGGCGCGCTCGGCGAAGTGACCCGCCAGACGCCGTGGGTCATCGAAATGACCGCCACGGGCGGCGTGCTCGTGCTGGGCATCAGTATGCTCTTGCTCGATCTGCGCCGCGTGCGGGTGGGCAACCTGATGCCGGCCGTGCTGCTGGCGCCGCTGATTGTGGTCGCCTTGCAGGCGCTGCACATCCGTTTTTAGGGGGCGCGCTGATGACGCAGGTCAAAATTTGTGGTTTGACGAACCTGGAAGATGCGCTGGTCGCGGCTGAGGCAGGCGCGGACCTGCTCGGTTTTGTTTTCTTTGCCAAATCCCCGCGCGGGGTCACGCCGGCGCAGGCGGCGCCGATCATCCAAGAGGTGCGCCGCGGGCTGCCCGGTGGACGGCCGCTGCAGATGGTGGGCCTGTTCGTAGATGCGCCGCTGGCTGAGATCCAAGAGACGATCTTCGCCTGCCAACTCGACCTGGTGCAGTTACATGGCGGTGAGCCGCCGCATCAGTTAGAGCAACTGGCGCCCCGCGCTTTCAAGGCGCTGCGCCCTTCCTCGCTGGACGAGGCTGCGGCCGAAGCCGAATGGTACGCAGACCTGGGACCCCCCAACGGGCCGCAACTGCTGATTGACGCCTTTCATCCGCACCTGCACGGCGGCAGCGGTCGGCTGGCCGATTGGACGATTGCCGCGGCGCTGGCGCCCCGCTACCGGATTTTGCTGGCCGGCGGGCTGACGCCTGCCAACGTGCGCCAGGCGCTGCGCCAGGTGCGGCCCTGGGGCGTGGACGTGAGCAGCGGGGTGGAACTCCGCCCGGGCCGTAAGGACGCGGAGAAGGTCAGGCGGTTTGTAGGTGAGGTGAGGGAATGAGTGCAGTGGTTGTGAAGCCGAACGCGGTTCGGCAGGGGTGGGACATTCGCGCCAGCCGGCATTTGTACCGGAGCCACTGGTACAACGTGCGCCAGGATGACATTCGCCTGCCTGGGGGGCAGGAGATCACCTTCACGCAGATCGAGCATCCGGGCTTTGCCTCTGTGGTGCCGGTGACGCCTGAGGGCGAGGTCGTTTTGATCTATTCGTACCGCTACACGGTGGATGACTGGGTGTGGGAAATTCCGGCCGGCGGCCTGGGCAACAAGCCGGGGATAACGCCGCTGGCGGTGGCGCAGGAGGAACTGGCCGAAGAGGTGGGCGGTGTGGCGACGGACTGGCGGCCGGTGGGCAGCTATTACGCGGCCGTTGGATCGAGCAATGTGCGCGCCCATGTCTTCCTGGCGACCGGCGTGCAGTTGCGCGGCGCGCAGCATTTGGAAAGCACCGAAATCATCCAAGTGCGCCGGGTGTCGGTCGCCGAAGCCCTGCGCATGGCCCGCTCCGGCGCCATGCAAGATGGACAGAGCGCCTTTGCGCTGCTGCTGTGCGAGCCGCTGCTGTACGAGGCGCTGAGCGAGAAAGGATGACGATGATGAACCAGGCTTACCATCTGCCCGACGCGACCGGCCATTTTGGCCGTTACGGCGGCAAGTTCGTGCCCGAAACGCTGATGCCTGCGCTGGACGAGTTGGAGGCGGCCTACCGCGATGCCTTGGCCGATGCAGCCTTCCGCGCCGAGTTGGACACGCTGCTGACCACCTACGTGGGCCGGCCCACGCCGTTGACCTACGCGCGGCGCCTGAGCGAACACCTGGGCGGCGCGCAGGTCTATCTCAAGCGCGAAGACCTGGCCCATTCGGGCGCGCACAAGATCAACAACGCGCTGGGGCAGGCGCTGCTGGCCCGGCGCATGGGCAAGCGCCGCATCGTGGCCGAGACCGGCGCGGGCCAACACGGCGTCGCCGCGGCCACGGCCTGTGCGCTGCTCGGCCTGCAATGCGTGGTGTACATGGGCACGGTGGACATGGCGCGGCAGCAGCCCAACGTGTTCCGTATGAAGCTGCTGGGCGCGGAGGTGCGGGCCGTGGAGAGCGGCAGCCAGACGCTCAAGGATGCCATCACCGAGGCTATTCGCGACTGGGTGACGAACGTGCAGTCAACGCACTACCTGCTCGGCTCCGCGCTGGGGCCGCATCCCTACCCGGCCCTGGTGCGCGACTTTCAGCGCGTCATCGGCGTGGAGGCGCGGCAGCAGATCCTGGCGCAGGCCGGTCGCCTGCCGGATGCCATCGTGGCCTGTGTGGGCGGCGGCTCCAACGCCATCGGCATCTTTCATCCCTTCCTGGCCGATGAGGAGGTGATGCTGATCGGCGTGGAGGCCGGCGGCCGCGGCATGGCCGGCGGTGAACATGCCGCCCGCTTCAGCGACCCGGTCAAGGGCCGCCTGGGCGTCCTGCATGGCACACGCACCTTCGTCTTGCAGGACGCGGACGGGCAAATTGCCCTGACCCATTCGATCTCCGCCGGGCTGGACTACGCGGCCGTGGGGCCTGAACATGCCTGGCTGCGCGAGCAGGAGCGCGCCGGTTACACCTTCGTCACCGATGAGCAGGCGTTGGCCGCTTTCCATACGCTCTGCCGGCTGGAAGGCATCATCCCCGCCCTGGAGAGCGCGCACGCCGTTGCTCACGTGCTCGACCTGGCGCCCACCATGCGCAAGGATCAGATCATCCTCGTGAACTTGAGCGGGCGAGGGGATAAGGATTTGGGTACGGTGATGGGAGGTTAGAGGGCAGAGATTGGAGATTAGAGATCAGAGATTAGAGATCAGAGATCAGAGATTAGAGATCAGAGGGCGGGATCAGGAGAGGGGGAGACAATGCGATTCCTCTGCGACCTCTGCGGTGAAAATGCGTGAATGCGGTAACTGCTCAGGCGGTCCCCCTGCCCCCCAATCCTGAGGGGGAAAAGCATTCGGCTCCCCCAGGATTGGGGGGCAGGGGGGCAGGGGGGCGCTGCGGGCGCTATCGAGACCATTCTCACTGCCTGGCTGAACAGTTACTGAATGCGGGTAAATGCGGGTGAATGCGGATGGATGCGAGTAAATGCGGGTGAAGGAGGGGGAAGTGCAGACGGGGTTGGCGCATGTGGAGGCGATTTTTGCGGCGGCGCGAGCCGGGGGGCGAGCGGTGTTCATGCCGTACCTGGTGATTGGTCACCCGGATGTCATGACATCGCTGGCGTTGGTGGAGGCGCTGGCCGCAGTGGGCGCGGAGATGTTGGAGCTGGGCGTGCCTTTTTCGGATCCGCTGGCCGACGGGCCGGTGATCCAGCGGGCCACGCAGCACGCCTTGGCGCAGGGGGTGACGGTGGCCGGCTGCCTGGCCGCGGTGCGGGAACTGCGGCGCCGGGGCGTGCGCGCCGGTTTCAATCTAATGGGCTATTTCAATCCGCTGCTGGCCTATGGGCTGGAGCGCTTTTGCGCCGATGCCGCGGCCGCGGGCGTGGACGGCCTGATCGTGCCTGACCTGCCGCCGGAAGAAAACGGCGAATTGGCGGCCGCGTGCAGGCGTCACGGCTTGGCCTTGATTCGCTTCCTGGCGCCAACCAGCACCCCGGCCCGCATGCAAGTCGTGGTGGAGCAGGCTGAGGGGTTCCTGTACCTGGTGAGCCTGACCGGCGTCACCGGGGCGCGCGCAGCCCTGCCAACCAACCTGGCCGATTTCGTGGCGCGGGTGCGCGCGGCAACAACCGTGCCGCTGGCCGTTGGCTTTGGCATTTCGACGCCTGAGCAGGCGCGCAGCGTGGCCGCCCTTGCAGATGGCGTCATCATCGGCGCCGCCATCGTTTCGCGTGCGGCCGGGCCTGAGCCGGTGACGGCCGTGCGTGCGTTCGGCCAGGCGCTGAGGGACGCGGTGCAGAGGGCGGATGTTGGGTGAGGGGAGATTGGAGATTGACACGTGGATTTCAATGACTATCAGCGAGCCGCGCTGCGCACCGCTAACACCAGCGCAGAGCGCGCCCGCAGCGACCGCCTGGCGAATTGGGCTTTGGGTCTGACTGGGGAAGCCGGCGAAATCGCCGAAAAGATGAAGAAACACCTGTACCACGATCACCCGCTCGACCACGATGCACTGGTCAAGGAATTGGGCGACGTGCTCTGGTACCTGGCCGTGCTGTCGCACGAGGTCGGCGTCGAACTGGACGAGGTCGCCGTCACCAACATCGCCAAACTCCGCCTCCGTTACCCCGACGGCTTCTCGCCAGAGCACAGCCTCCGTCGCGTGGACGTACGTTAGCGCCGCTTGATGGTTAGCTCATCAACAGCGCCCAGAGCGTACCGAGCACCAGGAACGGGCCGTAGGGCAGGGCGCGTCCCGGCTTGTAGCGGCGCTGCACAATCTGCCAGGCGATGACGAGCAGGGCCGCCAGCGCGCCTGAGACCAGGGTGGCAACCAGGGCCTGCACGACGCCCGGATAACCGGTGATCAAGCCCACCAGCGTCGCCAACTTGACATCGCCCATACCCAACCCTGGCCCGGTACCGGCCTTGAGCAGGGCGGCAAAGAGGGCGCCGGCGAGAAAGAAGACAGCAAAGACCAACAACGCAACCGCGCCTCCCACCAGGGCGTTGACGAGACCGTGGGCCTGATCCGCGCCGCGCGGGCCGAGCCCCAGCGCGCCGGCCGCGATCACGATCAGGATCATCGGATAGACGATGGCGTTGGGAATGCGCAGGTGTTCCACATCAATGGCCACAATCAGGCAGCCAACCGCCAGGTAAAGAGCGTCCAGGCCCAGGCGCGCGGTCCAACCGTCGGCGAGCCACAGCAGCGGCAGTCCCATCGCCATCGCCAGTTCGATCAATGACGGGCGCAGCGGCAGACGGCCGCCGCAGGCCGCGCAGCGCCCTCGCTGACGCAGCCAGTGCAGCCCCGCCCAGGGGAACACGGCCACAGGCTGGCCGCAGGATGAACAGGGGCGCGTCCGGCCTGACCGCCACAGCGTCGGCCAACCGTCGGCCAGCCCATTGACCGCGATGGCCAGCAGCAGGCCGGCGACAACGAGCAGAACAAGATCAAGGTTGATTGTCATCCATCGTTTCTTTCGAGAACCGACGCTGTTTGACACAGAACGCCGGCGACATTAGAATGAAGCGCCGTAACTGCCCAGGCATCCGGCGCCAAACTTGGGAATTGGACCATTCTTTTGCACGCACCAGACTATCGTGATCGAATCAGCATCTTCGTGTGGGTGATCCTGGCGATGCTGGCGGCTGAGCTGTTCTTGCAGTTGCCGGCCCGCACAGTGACCTGGATCGTTTTTGGCACACCGCTCAGTATCGTTGTCAACACACCAACCCTGTTGGCCGCTCCGCTGCTGGTGTTGGTCGCTCACGGCATGCTGGCCGTGATCCGTGCGCACCCGCGCGCCCTGGCCGGTGATTTGCCCAAAGCCTGGATCATGACCGCGCTGCCGGTTGCCTTTGTGCTCACTGCCGCGCAGCTCCTCCCGCTGATCGAGGCGCGCGTCACCTGGCTCTTCGTCCTGGTGTTGAGCGGCCTGCTGCTGGCCGCGATCAGCATGATGACGTATCACACCATTGACGAAGACGATCGCCTCTATCATGTAGCCCGCGTTGCGCTCAATTTCATCACCTACGCCATTGCCCTGCTGCTTTTCCTCGTCGTCTACCAATCCCGTGCGCGCAGCGTGCTGACAGGCACTCTGACCACTGTGATTGGCACGCTGCTCACCCTGGAACTGCTGCGCGGCGCCGGCGTCACCGCCCATCAACGCCCGGTGTTGACTTACGGCTTGCTCTGCGGCCTGGTGCTGGGTGAGACGATGTGGGTCCTCAATTACTGGCAATTACCCGCCTTGACCGGCAGCTTCCTCATCCTCTTGGTTTTCTATCTGCTGGTAGGACTGGCACAGCAGGGCATGGCGGGCGTCTGGCGCCGCACCATCGTGCTCGAATTTCTGGCGATCGGCGCCGCGGGTTTGCTCCTGCTCTGGCAATTTGCCCCGCGCTGATGGCCGTGAGATTATGCGCCACAGGCCGCTATCGCTGCGCCTCCTGCACCCGCTGCAGCAGCCGGCCCGGCTGATTGCGCCATTCCTCCCACCGCTCCTGCCCGGCGCTCAGCGCCTGCAGGGTCTCGGTCAACACCCGGTTGACCGGCGTCTTGACCGTCGTTCTGGCTGCCGCCACCGCGCCGTTGAGGAAGGCTACCTCGGTGCGTCCCTTGCCCGCGGCCAGGTCCAGGTAGAGCGAAGGCGCCTTGCCCCCACGCGCGCCGCCCACCATCCGCCCCAGGGCGAGGCGAATCAGTGCCGGGGGCAGCGTGCGAATCAGGGGCGCCAGCCAGGGAAAGGGATAGCCGCCCAGGGAGATGGGGCGGATGCGCTGCGCTGCCATCACCGCCAGGGTTTCGCGCCAGGCCGCGATTTCCAGGCTGGCCATGTCAGGATCGGCCATCACCTGCGCCGGCAGCCATCCCAGGATGGCGCAGGCGGCGTTTGCCAGTTGATTCATCAGCAGCTTGGTCCACTTGAGCGCCCGGAAGTCGCCATAGACGCGGGCCGGCAGCCCGGCGGCATCGAACAGCGCGGCCAGCGACAGCAGCGGAAACGCCGCGGCCTGTGGATCAACCGGCGCCAGCGCAATCCGCCCGCGCCGCGCAACCTCGATGACGCCCGGTGCATTGACCGTGACCGGCGTGGTGATCGCGCCTGAAATCACCCGTTTTGCGCCGAGGATGCCCGCCAGCCGTTCTTCGTTGCCAACCCCATTTTGCAGGGTCAACAGCGGCGGCAGGTGCGGCCGCCAGGGCGCCAGTTCTGCCATGACGAACGCCGTATCATAGGCTTTGACGGTCAGAATGGCAAGATCGAAGCTGACATCCGCAGACAGCGCGGCTGCCACACTGGGCGCGGCCTGAATGTTCGTGGCAACGGCCGTCTGCGGCCCCTGGCGCAGCATCAACCCGCGTGCCTGAACCGCCTCCACCAGCGAAGCCCGGCCCACCAGCGTCACATCTTGCCCAGACAAGGACAGGCGCATCCCCACCAGACATCCGATCGCGCCGGCGCCAATAATCAAGATTTTCAGCGTCGTTCTCCGTGAGTTCGATATCTCAACGCACAAAAACTAAATCCGTGTTCATCCGCGCTGATCCGTGTAGCCGCACCCCCGCCCTGACTGGCAAAAACCGGCGGACGCGGTTATAATCCAACTTGCCCCCGCTATTCGAATCTGAGTATTACCATCATGCGATCATGACAACCTTGATTCTTGGCATCGAAACCTCGTGCGATGAAACGGCCGCGGCCGTGGTGCGGGATGGTCAGCACATCCTGTCCAACGTGGTGGCGACGCAGATGGATCTGCATCGTCAATACGGGGGCGTCTTTCCCGAACTGGCCTCGCGGCAGCACATCTTGACCATCATACCGGTCATCGAGCAGGCGCTGGCAGACGCACAGGTCAGCTTGCGGGACATCGCCGCGATCGCGGTGACGCACGGGCCAGGGCTGGCGGGATCGCTGTTGGTCGGCGTCAATGCGGCCAAAGGCCTGGCCTGGGCGCGCGGCCTGCCGTTGATTGGCGTCAACCATCTCGAAGGTCATATCTACTCAAACTGGCTGCAGACCGGCGCCAAAACCGCGCCGACAGCCTTTCCGGTGCTGGTGCTCATCGTCAGCGGTGGGCACACCGAGTTGATCCTGATGCATGACCACGGTCAGTACACGCGGCTGGGCGCGACACTGGACGACGCCGCGGGCGAAGTATTCGACAAGGCGGCGCGTCTGCTCGGTTTGGGGTATCCAGGGGGGCCGGCCATTCAGAAGGCGGCCGCGGGCGGGCGGGCGCAGGCGTTCGATCTGCCGCAGGCGTTGCGCCATGATCCCAAGCATCGCTACAATTTCAGCTTCAGCGGTCTCAAGACGGCGGTCCTGCGTTTGACTCAGACGCTGAGGGAGGACGGAGCCGCCCTGCCGGTGGCAGACCTGGCGGCCAGTTTTCAACGGGCCGTTGCCGAGGCCCTGGTGGCGAAAGTGTTGATCGCGGTGGACGATTTCAAGGTGCGCCAGGTCTGTGTATGCGGCGGCGTCGCGGCCAACGCCGATCTGCGCCAGCAGTTAGCCGTTCGTCTGCCGGTCCCGTACGCTATCCCGCCCATCTGGTTATGCACCGACAACGCCGCCATGATCGCCAGCGCCGGCTTCTATCGCCACGCGGCCGGCCAGCGCAGCGCCTGGGACCTGGACGTGTTGCCCAACCTCAAGTTGAATTGAGCCGCCTGCGCCGAAATGATGCGGACAGGGCGGCTCGGAGCGCGGCGCGCATGGCCTCCTGCTCGTGCCACGGGGTTTCGGTCTCGCCAAAGCACATCGAGCGCTCATGGCCCTTGCCGCAGGCGATCACCACATCTCCGGGCTGCGCCAGGCGGCAGGCAAATGCCAGCGCTTCCGCTCGATCATCTACACGCCAGTATGTTTCACCCTCTTGCCCGCCCGCGTCCTGGCAACCCAGCGCAATCTCTGCGGAGATGTCTGCCAACACTTCCGTGCGCGGATCCTCCGCGGTGATGACGGTGTAATCGGCCAGGCGCCCGCTGATGTTCCCCATCAGGCGGCGCTTGGCGCGGTCGCGTTCGCCCGCGCAACCAAACACGGCAATCAGATGGCCGCCGGGCGCCACCAACGGTTTGACGGTTTCCAGCGCGCGCTGCAATGACACGGGTGAGTGGGCAAAATCAACGATAGCCAGGAACGATTGGCCTTCATCGAGGCGTTCCATGCGGCCGGTCACACCCTGGAAAGTGGCAACGGCGTCGCGCAGCACGTTGAGCGGGACGCCCAGGGCAAGGGTGGCGCAGGCGGCTGCCAGGATGTTGTAGATGTTGAAATTCCCGATCAGGCGCGTGGTCATGAGAGTTTGCAGACCCTCTGCGGCCAGGCCCAGGTCGTAGATGCTGTGACCCAGGTCGAGCGTGAAGGTGGTGCAATCCGGCGCGTGCGTGACATCAGCGGCTTGCACCGCGCCGTTGTGCAGGCCGTAGGTCAGGCGCCGCACGGCTGGGTTTCCCTGGCTCAAGATAAAATCCAGGATCGGGAAACTGGCATCTTCGACGTTGAGCACGGCTGTTTTGGCGACGCCCGGTTTTTCAACGGATGCGCTCAGGTGCTGAAAGAGGATGCCTTTGGCGGCCGCGTAGTTGTTCCAGGTCAGATGATAGTCGAGATGTTCGTGGGTGATGTTGGTGACGACGGCCACATCG
>JAYRVL010000740.1:0-2671 GCA_041918575.1 Anaerolineae bacterium
CCAGCAGGAGCACCCCTTCGGGCAGCGTGTCCAGGATCGTCTGCATCGTATGGGCCTGTTCCTGGGCCTCCTGCAGCAGACTCATGCGGTGCAGGGTGGTGCCGGCGATCTCGGCCAGCGATTCGAGCAGGCTGACCTGCTCTGCCGTGATCTGCCGCGGATGGGCCAGGGCCACGAACAGGACGCCGACGATGGTCGCGCCGGCGCGGATAGGGACGCAGGCCCCGCCCCAGCCGGGTGGGACTTGATCGCGACGCTGCGGCCGGACGATTGGGTCCTGGCCCAGGTCAGGGGAGAGGTAAACCTGGCCGGTGGAAAAGACGAAGCCGGTAATGCCTTCATCGGCGCGCAGCGGGTTTTCGCTCACCTGCTGGAACCAACCTCGTTTGACTGCGGCGCGCAGCCTGTTGGTGGCCGGGTCGTGCAGCCAGACCGCGCCGGCGTCGGTTTCCAGCGCGGCCAGCGTCTTGTCCAGGATGATGGGCAAGGCTTCCCCGTGGGCCTGGGTCGTGCGCAGGGTCGTGGAGACGGTGTGCAGGGCTTCAAGCTCGGCCAGGCGCTTGCGCAGCACTTCCTCGGTCTGCAGGCGTGCGGAGATGTCCGTTGAAATACCGATGATGCCAACCAACTGCCCCCGTTCGTCGAATATCGGTGAGTCGTGAACCAGCGCCGGAAAAATGCGGCCGCTGCGATGCTGCACCAGGAACTCACCCGACCAGGATTCACCGCGGACAAGTTGGGTCAGAATCTCCTGAGCTTGCACCTGGGAGGTTTGAGGAACGATCACCTCCAGAACGCTGCGCCCCCTGGCTTCTTCGGCGCGCCATCCGTACAGCTCTTCGGCGGCCCGATTCAAGTACGTGACGAAGCCCGCGGCGTCGGTGGCGATGACGGCCTGCCCCACTGCGTTGAGCAGAGCGGCCTGGAAGCGCATCTGTTTTTCCGCCTGTTCGTGTCGCTCTTGCAGCCGCTTCTTTTCGAGCACCGCATGGATGGTCTGGGGCAGGCGTTGGATGTGGCTGGGCGTTTTGATGACGTATTCCGCCGCGCCGCGTTTCAGCGCCGCCACCGCAATCTCTTCGGAACCGGTGCCGGTGACAAGGACGACAGGCATCTGCGCGTCCTGGGCGCGAATCACTTCGAGCACCTGCAAACCGTCGAAGCCCAGGATGTTGAAATCGGTCAGGACCAGGTCGAAACGGTTTCGAGCCAGGGCCGTTTCGAACGCTGCGCGCGACGCGACGGAGATCAGCGCGAATCCGTCGAGCTCACCTTCCAACGCATCGCGCACCAGCTCTCGATCGAACGGGTTATCGTCAACATGAAGAATGCGGATGGAACCATTCATGGGCTGTTCTCCGGGGGGGCAACGTTCAGTGACAGCCAGTAGCCATCAATTTGCTGAATGACGTCCAAGAAACCTTCGAAGGAGACGGGTTTGACCAGGTAGCTGTTGGCGCCGCTGTCATAGGAGAGGGCGCGGTCGCCTTCTTCCTTGGACGAGGTCAGAATGACGACGGGCAGGCGCTTGAGAATGGGGGTTGCCTTGATCTGGCGCAGGACTTCGAAGCCGTCCACGCCGGGCAGTTTCAGATCCAACAAGACCAGGTTGGGCAGCGGGTAGGTTGTGCGATCGCCGTATTTGCCGCGTCCGAAAAGATAGTCCAGCGCCTCCTGCCCATTGGCGGCCACGTCCACTCTATTTCCCAGGCGCACTTCCCTGAAAGCATCCAGGGTCAGCTCGATATCCATGCGATTGTCTTCGACAAGCAGAATGTGGGCGGGATTGTTCATGTTGGTCTACTCCCTGGGCAGACGGACGAAAAACGTGCTACCCTCGTCAACTTGCGATTCGACCCAGGCCGCGCCTCCCAGCAACTCGACCGCCTTTTTCACGGTTGCCAGGCCGATGCCGGTGCCGGGGTACTCATCTTCGGTGTGCAAACGCTGGAAGATATCGAAGATTTTATCATGATACGCGCCGGGAATGCCAATCCCATTGTCGCGGACGCACACAATCACGTGTTCATCCTGGGTGTACCAGTCAACGACGACATGAGGGGACGTACCGGGTTTGTGATATTTCAGGGCGTTTTCCAGCAGGTTGGTGAAGATCTGCAGCAACAAGGTTCTGTCGCCGCGCACCTGCGGCAGGTCTGCAGTCACGTCGAGGACCCCGTGCAGTTCGTCGAACTGGTCTCTCATCGCGCGGGCCATTTGGGCAAGCAGACTGTGCAGGGAGACTGTTTCACGCCGCACGCCGGAGCGTCCGAGCCGGGAATAGGTCAGCAGGTCATCAATCAAATGCCCCATGTGTTTGCTGGCCTGGATGATGTTGTCGAAGTAGTGCTGGCCCTCTGGGGGGAGGCTGGCCCGATGACGGCGGGCGATGATCTCAGCAAACCCGCTGATCGCGCGCAGCGGCGCGCGCAGGTCATGGGAGACGGAGAAGGAGAAGGATTCGAGCTCACGGTTGGCCGCACTGAGCTGGGCGGTGCGTTCGAGCACGCGCCGCTCCAGTTCGGCGTTCAGTTTGCGAATCTCTTCTTCCGTCTGCTTGCGTTCGGTAATGATTTCTGAAAACAGGATGATACCGCCAATCTCTCCTGCCCGTTCGGACCAGGGGCGAATTTCCCAACGCACCCAGTCCAGCTTACCGCTGGCGCGCGGA
>JAYRVL010000741.1:0-2460 GCA_041918575.1 Anaerolineae bacterium
GGCAACAAGAACGCGGCGCTGCCCCTGCTCGCCGCCTCTCTCCTCACCGATCAACCCCTGACGCTGCGCAACGTGCCCGCCATTGGCGATGTCAAAACTATGGCGCAGCTCCTGACCGGCCTGGGCGTCGAAGCAGCCTGGCCCGATGAGCATACCGTGACCCTGCGCGCGTTCGACCTGGGCCAGGGCAAGTTGGACAGCGAGCTGTTTCGCGTCATCCGCGGCTCCGTTACGCTGGCCGGATCGCTCCTGGCGCGCACCGGCCGCGCCGAGCTGCCCATGCCGGGCGGCGACAAAATTGGCCGCCGACGCATTGACACGCATCTGCTGGCGCTGTCCGCGCTGGGCGCTGAGGTGGAGTACGGCCAGAACTTCACCCTGTCAGCGCCGATCCTGACCGGCGCCGACATCTTGCTGGACGAAGCCAGTGTCACCGGCACGGAAAACGCGGTGATGGGCGCAGTGCTGGCGCGCGGCGTTTCCGTCATTCGCAACGCTGCGTCCGAGCCGCACGTGCAAGACTTGTGCAACTGCCTGGTGCAGATGGGCGCGCAGATTCAGGGAATCGGCAGCAACACGCTGGTGATCGAAGGAGCGCCGCGTTTGCATGGCGCCGAATTCACCATTTCGCCGGACACGACCGAAATCGGCTCCTATATCGGCCTGGGCGCAGTGACCCCCGGCGAGATTCGCATCTGTAACATCCCGACCGAACAACTGCGCATGATTCGCCTGGTTTTTGGCGACCGCCTGGGCGTGCGCATGCGTCAGGAAGCGACGGCCAGCGGTTTCGACTTGATCGTGGAGGACCAGCAAGACCTGGCCGTACGCATGGATGTGGGCGGCGCGGCGCCAAAGATTGATGATGCGCCCTGGCCGGCCTTCCCGGCCGACCTGATGAGCATTGCCATCGTGGTGGCAACGCAGGCGCGCGGCACCGTGTTGATTCACGAGAAGATGTTCGAGAGCCGGCTTTACTTCGTTGATAAGCTGATCAGCATGGGCGCGCAGATCATTCTGTGCGATCCGCACCGTTGCGTCGTTGTGGGGCCTTCGTCTTTGCACGGGCAGGAACTCAGCTCACCGGACATTCGGGCCGGCATGGCGCTGCTGATTGCGGCCCTGGCCGCAGATGGCGAAAGCGCCATTGCCAACATCGGCCAGATTGATCGCGGCTACGAGCGCGTGGAAGCAAAGCTGCGCGGCCTGGGCGCGCAGATTACGCGCCTGGAAGATTGACAAAAAGGAAACGCCGCGCCCCTTGCGCAGGCTGGCTGCCGCTCGAATCGCCGGGCCAGCCGAAATCGCCCTCCCCGACACCCACTCCTTACCCGGCGGGCCTGCGCAAGGTTGGACGATTCTTCGGCGGCCCCGTGAATGAATTCACGGTCTGATACACCGAAACCTGCTAAAGCAGGTTGGTGGTGGGTGCGACGGCTCGAGGCGTGAAATTCGTGGCAGAGCGAATTCACGGGCTGAACCACCCGTGGATGCGCAGCGCTCTCCCGAATATCCTTTGCGTCCCTGCGTCCTGGCGTCCCTGCGTCCTGGCGTCCTGGCGTCCCTGCGTTGAGACAGGTTCCCACCGGCGCAACCCGCTTGAGCGGGTTTGACGTATCAGACGCCGAATTCATTCGGTGGGGCCACCAACGCCGTCCGGCCAACCCCGCCCATGAACGAATTCACGGGCTGATACGACATTGACAAAATCTCAAATTTGTTGTATTCTCATTATAACTGTGCCTGACAGGAAGAATCACGATGGATTTCTCAATCGAGCTATACGAGACATCCCGCGGAGATGCCGTCGTTGAAGATGAGTTGAACGCCATCGAGGCACAGGCTCCCATTCTGCATGCACTCTTGTTGGCTGGCTTGAGCAAATTGAAGCATAGGGATCATCACCGCCCGCCATTATGTTTGCCGATCGGTGATGGTCTCTTTGAACTACGTGTAGGACACAAGGACATTGCCCGAGGGCTGTGGTTTTTTCAACGTGGTCAACGGATCGTTGTTGTGCGTTGTTTCATCAAGAAGTCACAAAAGACCCCTCCCGGAGAACTGGAAATCGCCCGCCGGCGCATGCATGATTATTTGTCACGACAACGGGGGTGAAACGAGATGAACGAAACGAATTTTGATCGTTACCTGGCGCGCAAGCTGGAGAATGAGGATTTTCGGCGTCGCTTCGAGGAGGCCGATCAGGCCTGGGACATCGCCTTACAGTTGGCGGCCCTGCGTAAGGCCCGACATCTGACACAACAGCAGGTGGCCGAGCTGCTCGGTACGAAACAACAGGCGATTGCCCGCCTGGAGAATCCCGCTTACAGCGGACACAGCCTGAGCATGATGCGCAAATACGCGGAAGCGCTGCAGGCGATTGTGAACATCACCCTGACGCCGCTAGAGCGCCCGTGAATGAATTCACGGTCTGATACACCGCCCCGTGAATGAATTCAC
>JAYRVL010000742.1:0-10965 GCA_041918575.1 Anaerolineae bacterium
CCTCATTATAAGCAGCTTATTATAAGCAGCTTCTATTGTACTCTCGAACAGCCGGGCGGTCAAGGAGGAGAGAAAACCGGAATTGACCGAGGTCGCGCCCTGTTCTATAATGGCGCGCATTCTGAGCAATTACGACGCTGGATAGTTTGGAGTGTGCTTTGACTCTGCATCCCTGGCTGTATCGCCGTCACACGGCGTTCGTGGTGGGTTTGCTGGCGGTAGCGCTGCTGGCAACGGTCGTTCTCTATCGGCAGGCGCCGCTGACGCCATTCGACGGCGATGAGACCGGCTGGATCTCCTCCGGCGTCTACTACACCGACCTGCTCCTGGCGCGTGACTTCGCCTGGGACAAATGGCAGTGCCGGGCCTGCGGGCCGTGGGGTGGGCTGAACATGCCGCTCGGCAAGTGGGCCATCGGCGCGCCGCTCAAGTTCTATTACGCCGCCACGCCCGGCGCCGTCCCATTCATGCGTTTCTACGACTTCGAGCGCTCGCTCGCACAGAACCAGGCCGAAGGACGCGTGCCGCCCGCTGCTGTGCTGGCCGCGGCCCGGCTGGCCTGCGCCGCGTTCGGCGTTCTGTGCTGCCTGCTCCTCTTCTGCCTGGGCTACTGGTGGCTGAACCGGGCCGCCGCGCTGCTGGCCGTCGTTCTGCTGCTGCTGACGGACGGGTTCGTGCAGCAGGCGACGCGCGCCATGACCGATGTGCATTACCTCACCTTCCTGTTGGCCGGCGGCCTGGCCTCAGGCCTTCTACTGCAACGCGCCGACCGTCGCGGCCTGGTCGCCGCCGCGATTTTGGCCGGACTGGCGGCCGGGCTGGCCGCGGCCGTCAAAGTGACAGGAATCCTGGTCGGCGGGCTGGTCTTTGCCACACTGCTGGCCTATGTGGCGGCCCTGCACCGCCTGCGCCTGCGCACCGCGCTGCGGGCGGCTGCGCTGTTCCTGGTCGTGGCGATTGCCATCGTTTACCTGCTCAACCCCTTCTTCTGGCCGGACTGGCAGCAGCTCGATGCGACCGCGCTCCTGCACGACGCGCGCTCCCTGCTGGCCGCGGCCGTTTCGGGTCAACTGGGCGCAGCGCCGATTTCGCAGTCTTTTCCCCAGGTCGGCCACCTGACGCACATCATCGAATTCCCGCAGATGTTCTTGCGCTGGCGCGCCTTCATGCAGACGCAGTTGCCCATCGGCGACTGGACCGAGCCGCGGCTGCTGGCGATTCATCGTTCGCTTTTCGTCAACCTGGCTGCATTTCCGTTCGAGTGGGTTTTGCTCCTCATCGGCGCCGCGGCGGCCGGCCGGCGGGTCATCGCCGCCTGGCGACGGGCGCAGACCGCGCCGGCGCTGGCGCCGTTGGTTTTCTTTGCGGTGAACTATTTCTTCGTTCTGTTCCTGGTGCAGTTGAACTGGCCGCGCTACTACCTGCCGACTGCGGTGGCCGGCAAGCTCCTGGTCGCCTACGGCATCGTCGTTGTGTTCGAGGGGCTGGTGGGCCGGGTCAGGCGTCGGCCAGCGCCAGGGTCATTGTAAACACCGTGCCTTGCCCAGGGCTGGAGGCGACGGTCAGGCTGCCGCCATGCGCCTCGACGATAGCTTTGGCAATCGCCAATCCCAGCCCTGAGGCATCATTGGCGCTGCGCTGGCGCGACTTGTCCGTGCTGTAGAAGCGATCGAAGATGAAGGGCAGGTCCACGGCCTCGATGCCGATGCCGGTATCGCTGACCGTCATCTGCAGCGCGCCGTCAATCGCTTTGGCGGCGAGGACGATTTCGCCGTTTTGAGTGTGGCGCAGCGCGTTGGAGACCAGGTTGTTGAGCACCTGGGTCATACGGTCGGTGTCCACGAAGATCGAAGGCAGCGACTCAGGGGCCTCGACGCGCAGCGTGGTGTGCTGCTCTTCAGCCTGCACGATGTAGGCCAGCCCAGTGCGCTCCAGCAGCGCGGCCGGGTCAACCGCCCGACGGTTGAGCGGCAGCTCGCCGGCGTCGGTCAGCGAGAGGGTGCGCAGGTCTTCCACCAGGCGCTGCAGGTGAACCACTTCGCCGTACATGATGCCGTAGAGGTTGGCCGAGCCTCGCAGGCGCCCATCTTGCAGCCCTTCCATGTAGCCGCGCAAAATGGTGAGCGGCGTGCGCAGGTCGTGCGCCAGGTCGGCGGTCATCTGCTTGCGCGCCTGACTGGCCTGCGCCAGGTCGGCGTTCATCTGGTTGAAGGAGACGGCCAGTTCGCCGATTTCGTCGCGCGAGCGCACACTGACGCGCTGATCGAACTGGCCGGCGGCCATGGCCTTTGTGGCCGCGGTCAGCTCCCGCAGGGGTTGCGTCAAGGTGCGCGCCAGCAGGCCACCCAGCAGCAGCGCCAGCAAACCGGCCACGGCCGCGCTGGCGGTTGTGGCCCAGGCGATGCGCTGCAAGAAATCATCCTCCGGAGACACCCCAGGCGCGGGACGCTGCCACGCCAGGCCTACAGCGATCCACCCCACGGCGCACAGCACGAATGGCAGCAGTTGAATCCCCTCCGTGTGGCCGATGAAGGCCAGCTCGACCAACGTGGCGGCCAGCAGCAGTTCTGAAGTCAGCAGGAGGAAGCGCCGCAGCCGTATCAGGATCATCTCCGCGCTCATGGCGTGCTCAGGAACGCGCCGGCCGCGGCCAGTTCTGCTTCAGAGACGTAGCCGGCCAGTTTTGCCAGGAAGGCTTCGTTGGATGCAAAGGGCCGCGCCGCCATCAGCGCCGCCGCCTCCTCGGCGTCGAGACCCGCGATCTGCTGCAAGGTCGCCGCGTCTGCGCTGTTGATCTCGATGGGCACGAAGACGTATTGCTCGTAAGCAGCTACCTGGTCCGCGCTCACGTATTTTCCCAGCTCCTTGCGGAACTGCAGAATACTGGCGTAGGGCCGGTATTCCATGAATTCCCGCACCATGCGGTTGCCCAGGCCGGGCACACCGGCCAGGAATTCGTTGGCTGTCGCGGTGTTGAGATTGAGCTTGACGGCCTGCGCCGCCGCGGTGACCGCAGGGGCCGTTGTCGCTTCGGGAGCCGTTGTGGCGGCCGGGGCCGTCGTGGCCGCAGGAGCCGTTGTGGCGGCCGGGGCCGTCGTGGTCGCAGGAGCAGACGTGGCAGCCGGGGCCGGTGTGGCGGCCGGGGCCGTCGTGGTCGCAGGAGCAGACGTGGCAGCCGGGGCCGTTGTGGCAGCCGGGGCCGTTGTGGCGGCCGGGGTCGTCGTGTTGACCGCTGCGCTCGAACCGCAGCCGGCCAGTGACAGGGCCAGCAGCGCCGCCACGGCGACCAGCGCCCAGAAACGAGAAACTGTTTTTTTTCATGTTCTTTCCTTTACCTTTTCTTTTCGTATGATTCGTACAATTAACCGTGTAACGCCGGCGGCAGCGCCACCTCAGAGATCAGCAGGCCGGTGACAACGATGACGGTGACATCAATGATAGCAACAAACCTTTCAGAGATTGTTAAGATGCAATGGGCGGAATATGAGGATTGTTTTTGACAACCGTCGCGGCTGATGTTACAATCAAGCCCAATCAATCAATGTCTGTGATGGAGATGAGCGGGTCAGGCCCTGACCACAGCGAATCGGTGATGGTGTAAGACCGGTGTTTTCCTGAACTGCCAGCCCCTCCGGAGACGCAATCGCCAAAACGGCCGCTGCCGTGAGTAATGATCGCCGGATGCCCACCGTTAGCGGGGCCTGGAGTGGAGCGCGCGGGCGCTCAATCAAGGTGGTACCACGGGTCAATGTGCTCGTCCTTTCAGCAGGACGGGCTTTTTTATTGAAATGGAGTATCGAAGATGATGACAAGCTCTGAGATCAGGCAAAAATTCATAGATTTTTTTGTCGAAAACGGCCACACGTTGGTGTCCAGCTCCTCGCTGGCGCCGATGGGCGATCCGACGCTGCTGTTCACCAATGCCGGCATGGTGCAGTTCAAGGACACGTTCCTGGGCCTGGAGAAGCGCGCTTACCGCCGCGCGGTCACCGCGCAGAAGTGCATGCGCGTGTCCGGCAAGCACAACGACCTGGAGAACGTCGGTCCCTCCCCGCGTCACCACACCTTCTTCGAGATGCTGGGCAATTTCTCCTTTGGCGACTACTTCAAGCGCGATGCCATTGCCTTTGCCTGGCGTTTCCTGGTCGGGGAACTGGGACTGGATGTCAACCGGCTCTGGTTCACCGTCTACCGCACCGATGATGAGGCGGCGCAGTTGTGGACGGAGACGGGCGCCGCGCCCGAGCGCGTTCTGCGCTTCGACGAAAAGGACAATTTCTGGTCCATGGGCGACACCGGCCCCTGCGGCCCCTGCTCGGAGATTCATTATTACCTGGGCGACCTGGCGCAGCAGACGGCCGCGGGCGTCAACGTGCTCGATGACTACATCGAAATCTGGAACTTGGTTTTCATGCAGTACAACCGGGACAGCCAGGGCGTTTTGACGCCGCTGCCGCGGCCGAGCGTGGACACCGGCATGGGGTTCGAGCGGTTGTGCCTGGTGCTGCAAGGCAAACAGAACACCTATGACACCGATCTGTTTCAGCCGATTTTCGATCATGTGCAGGCCGCGCTGCATCACAGCGCGGAACAACGCGCCGAGAAATACGTCAGTTACCGTGTCATCGCCGATCACAGTCGGGCGATGGCCTTTTTGATCGGCGATGGGGTGCTGCCCGGCAACGCGGGCCGCGGCTACGTCCTGCGCATGCTGCTGCGTCGCGCGGCGCGCTTCGGGGTCAAGCTCGGTTTTCAACAGCCTTTCCTGGCCGACACTGTGGATGTGGTGATTCGAACGATGGGCCAGCACTATCGTGAGCTGCAGGAGCGCCGCGATTTTATCCTGCGCACGGTGCGCCTGGAGGAAGAGCGCTTCCGCCGCACCCTCACCCTGGGCGAAGAACTGCTGCAGGAGATCATGGCCCGGCCTGAGGTTGCAGCCAGCCGTTTGCTGCCGGGCGAGGATGCCTTCAAGCTGTACGATACCTACGGCTTTCCGCTTGACCTGACGCGTGACGCGGCCAAAGATGCCGGTTTTACTGTGGATGAGGCCGGCTTCCAGCAGGCCATGCGCCAGCAGAAGGAGCGCGCGCGCAGCGCGGCGCAGTTCACCGCGGCGGACAACTCCGCTGTGCAGGGCTATGTGGACACCCTGGAACGGCTGCGCGACGAGGGAATGCTGGACAGCCGGGGCGTGGAGCATCTGTACTACGAAACGGCGCGCGTGCCCGCCAGTGTGGCCGCGCTGTTCAGCAGCGGCCGGTCGGTTGACCGCGCAGCTGCCGGCGCAAGCGTCGAGGTGGTCACGCCGGCCACACCGTTTTATGTGGAGCAGGGCGGTCAGGTTAGCGACACCGGCTGGATTCGCGCGGACGATGGATCATGGCAGGTGGAGATCAGCGATGTGCGTCGGCCCACTCCCGGCCTGACGGTGCATGTGGGGCGCGTCACGTCCGGCGAGATCAGGGTGGGCGCGAGTGCGTTGGTCAGCATTGATGAAGATCGTCGCCTGGACATCATGCGCAACCATACCGCGACCCATCTGCTGCACGCGGCGCTGCGCCAGGTGCTGGGCGCGCATGTGCATCAGGCCGGCTCGCTGGTGGCGCCTGACCGTCTGCGCTTCGATTTTACGCACAGCGCGGCGCTGAGCGAAGAGGAGCGTCTGCAGATCGAGCAGGGAGTCAACGAGGCGATTTTGAACAATCATCCGGTGACCGCCACGGTGACAACTTACAAGGCGGCCGTGGCGAACGGCGCGATGGCGCTGTTTGGCGAGAAGTACGGCGACGAGGTGCGCATGATCAGCATTGGCGCGGACACCGTCGTCAGCCGAGAGTTGTGCGGCGGTACACACCTGGCGGAGACGGGCATCATCGGTCTGTTCACCATCGTAGCGGAGGGCAGCATTGGCTCCGGCATCCGGCGCATCGAGGCGCTGACCGGCCGCGCCAGTCAGAAAGCCGCGGCGCAGCGTCTGGCGGCCCTGCGCCGCGCGGCCGGTCTCCTGGGCGTGGGTGAGGACGGGCTGGAGGCCAGGGTGGCCGATGTGCAGCAGACGGTGCAGGAGCTGCAGCGCGAGGTCACGCGCCTGCGCCAGCAGATGGCAAAGCGCGACATCGAGCAGTTGCTTTCACAGGCCGCGGCCGTCAACGGCGCGGCCGTGTTGGCGGCGCAGGTGGAGGCGTCCGGTGTGGAGACGCTGCGCGAGATGAGCGACTGGCTGCGCGACCGCCTGGGCGCTTCGGTCGTTGTACTGGGCGCTACCTTCGGCGGCCGGCCCAATCTGATTGCGGCGGTGACGCCTGACCTGATCCCGCGCGGGATTGATGCGGGGCAGATCATGCGCGCCATTGCGCCGGTGATCGGCGGCGGCGGCGGCGGCCGGCCGACCCTGGCCCAGGCCGGCGGCAAGGACGCCAGCAAGCTGCCTGAGGCGCTGGCCCTGGTGCGCCCCTGGGTAGAATCTAAGTTGAGTTGATCAATCGAGCATGGACCATTCAATCTCTGTTTTGCCCGACGATACCATCCAGGGTTTGCAGCAACGCCTGGCAGCCGCGCCTGGCGGCCGCGTGGCCCTGGCGCTGGCCGATGGCGCGCATCAACTGGCGCACACGGTGCGCCTCGATCTGCTGATCCGCCAGGCGCAGCGTCAGGGCGTCGAACTGGCGCTGGTGACGCGACATCTGCCCACGCAGGATGCGGCGCGGGCCAGGGGCGTGCCGGTGTTCAATCGGCTGGAACAGGCCGCGGCCGCGGCGGTTTGGAAACAGCCGGCCGGCCGGTTGGTCGCGCCCGACCGTGCCCAGGCCGCCATGCCCGCCTGGCCTGCTGTGCAGAGCTGGTTGGCCTGGCGTCAGAAACGCAGCCAGGCCCGCGACCGTAACCGCCAGATCAGCGCCATGAGCGGCCGCGGGGCCGGTTCAGCCTGGGGCCAGGCGCTTGGCCTGCTGCTGCTGTTCGTTCTCCTGGGCGCGGCGGTGCTCGGCGCGGTGCTGCTGACGGTACCGGTGGGCACTGTGACCGTCATCCCCGCGCGGCAGACGGTGATTGCCAGCATCAACGTGCGCGCCAGCGCTGCTACAGAGCAATTGGACGTCGCCAACAGCCTGGTGCCGGCCAGGCGCATCGAAGTCCTGGTGGAGGAGACGCGCAAAGCGCCGACGACGGGCAAGCGCGATGTGCCGGACAAGGCAGCATCGGGCAGCGTGACGTTCATCAATCTGCGTGCTCAGCCGGTGTTGGTGCCGGCGGGCGCCGTGGTGCGAACCTCCTCAGGCAGCAATGTGCGTTTCAAGACCCTGGAAGATGTGACTGTGGAGGGCGGCGTGGGTGCGCAGGCCAGCGTGCAGGTGGCGGCGGTGGACCCTGGGCCTTCCGGCAACGTGGCGGCGGGGACGATCAGCCGCATTGATGGTGGTTTGAGCGTCAGCCTGCGTGTGATCAATCCCAGCCGACTGGGCGGCGGCACGGTGCGGCAAGGGGGCGTGGTGACGCAGGCGGACAAAGAGCGCCTGCGGGTGACGCTGCAACAGCAGTTGGAGCAGAAGGCCTATCAGCGCCTGAGCGAGGAGTTGAACGAAGGGGAATTCGTGCCGCCGGAATCGGTGGAAACCTTTGTGATGTCGTTGGTGTTCGATTCATTCACGGATGAAGCCAAAAATACCCTGGGGGTGACGATGCGCCTGTTGGCGCGGGCGATTGCCGTGAACGATGAGGGGGGCAAGACGCTGGCCCTGCGCGCGCTGCAAGGGCAAATGACGCCCGGCAGCCAACTGCTGGCAAACTCGCTTCGGTACAGCACGAGCAATTTCACCGTGTTGGAGGAAAACACGCTCAAGGTCGTGACGTTCAATGTCACGGTTTCGGGGGTGATGGTGGAAGATGTAGATCAGGCGCGCATTCGCGCCGCGGTGGCCGGGCTGACGCCGACCGCGGCCGCGGAGATGCTGATGCAAGAGTTGAAATTGGACCAAGCGCCGCAGATACAGCTCGAACCTGATTGGCTGGGGCGTCTGCCGGTGATTCCTTTTCGGGTGCATGTGAAGGTGGACTATTCACATGCGTTGGCCAGCAGTCAATAGGGAAGCCGATGACCGTAGATGCGACAGCTGCGCCGGGGTTGGTTGAAACGCTGCCGGTGGGGCGATTGTTGGCCCTGGATGTGGGCGACCGCCGCGTGGGCGCGGCGGTGTGCGATGAAGGTGGCCTGTTGGTGCGACCGCTGACGGTTTTCGAGCGCGGGGCGCGGGCAGCAGACCAGGCGCGCATCAGGCGGCTGCTGCAGGAGCAGCGGGCGGTGGGGCTGGTGGTTGGTTATCCCCTGAACGACGATGGGAGCGCCGGCCCGCAGGCGCAGCAAACCGCACGCTATGCGCAGCGGCTGGCAGCCGTGCTGGACGTCCCCGTTATGCTGTGGGACGAGCGGTTGTCTACCTTCGAGGCGGAACAACGGCTGGCGGCAATGAGCCGCCGCGGCCGGAAGGCCATTGGTGTAGATGCCGTGGCCGCTGCTGTGATCTTGGAGAGCTTTTTAGACCATGTCAAACAACAACAACCTGCATCGCCAGCAGCTCAGTCGTCGTCAACGTCAACTGGCTGAGCTGCAGGCTCACCACCGCGGGGATTGGCGCTACGATCTGCGCCAGGCGCTCAGCGGCGGCAGTCTGCTGCGCCTGTTTGGCTTTGTGGGCATCCTCCTTGCGCTCGTGTTCATCGGCCAGACGATTGTGACGCATCTGCGCAGTCAACTCCATGCGGAGGTTGCCACGGCCAACACCCAGTTCGTGCAGACGGGCGGGCAGGACCTGGGCGAGGCGCTGAGCCTTGATAATCTGGAGAATACGCTGATCGGCTTCTATTTGCGTTTGCGCCAGGCTGACCTGGAGCGGGCCGCGGACCCCGAATCCACCACGCTGGAGCCTTTCACCGTCAGTCCTGGTGAAACGGCCACGATCGTTGCCAGCCGGCTCCTGCAAGATGGATTCATCACCGATGAGTCGCTGTTTCGCCTTTTCATGCGTTACAACGGGATTGATTTGAGCCTGGAAGCGGGCGATTTCCTGTTGGCGCGTTCGATGATCATGCCGGAGATCGCCGAGGCGCTGCAGCAGGCGCGCTTCATCGAGGTCAGCGTGACCATTCCCGAAGGCCTGCGGGCCGAGGAAATCGCCGACCTGCTGACGGAGCAGAACATTATGGACGGCGCGGCCTTCCTGGCGGCCGTACGCACAACCGATCTCAAGCTGATGGGGTTGACCAAGAGCTATCCGTTCCTGGCCAACCGGCCGCCGGGCGCGTCGCTGGAGGGCTATCTCTTCCCAGACACCTACCGCTTGCCCGCACACGCCAAACCGGCCGATTTGATCGGCCGCATGCTGGACAATTTCGCAGACAAGGTCACGCCCGAACTGATCGCGCAGGGACAGGCCAAGGGATTGACGCTGTATCAGATGCTGACCGTGGCTGCGATCGTCGAGCGGGAGACGCCCCGCCTGGACGAACGGCCGATCGTAGCGAGTGTGTATCTCAACCGCGTCGCCAAAGGCATGCTTCTGAACGCCGACCCCACGGTGCAGTATGCGATGGGGTATCAACCGGCGACCGGTCAATGGTGGAAGACGCCGGTGCTGCTGGAGGAGTACCAGACTGTGCAGTCGCCCTACAACACGTATCTGTACCCCGGTCTGCCGCCTGGCCCCATCTGCAGCCCGGGAATCACTGCCATTCAGTCGGTTGCGGCGCCGGCGACTACGGAGTATCTCTATTTTGTGGCGACCGGCGATGGCGGACACGTGTTTGCGGTGACGGCCGAAGAGCACGCAGCGAACGTCAAGGCCTATGAGAATCGCAAATAGGCGACCCGCCGCCGATTTCCGATTTCTAGGCGCCGGCGCTGTGCGCCGTGCGGCCGTGCGGGCTTTGTGCTTGCTGCTGAGCCTGCTGGCGTTCATGAGCTGCAGCCGCGCGCGCCCCACCGTGAAGATTGGCCTGATTGCGCCCTTCGAGGGCGTTCATCGGCCCCTGGGCTACGAGGTGTTGGCCGCGGTCAAACTGGCGGTGGCGCAGCGCAACGCGGCCGGCGGCGTGGCCGGCTTTGGCATCGAGCTGGTGGCGCTGAATGACGATGGCGTGCCCGCCACGGCCGCGCGCCAGGTGGCCGCGCTGGCCGCTGACCCGGACGTAATGGCGATGATTGGGCCGTGGCAGGCCGAAACCGCACAGGCCGCCGCGGCCGCCTTGCCGTCGGCCGGTCTCACGGCCATCATCCCGGCTGCGCTGCCCGATGCAGACCTGGCGCGGGCGCCCGGCGCCTTTCGCCTGTTTGCCGGCGATGAAGCGCTGGCGCAGGCGCTCCTCAGTGCGCTGCCGCCCGGCGCCCAGGCGACGATCGCAGGCCCGGCTTCGGCCTGGTCGTCCCGGTTGATTGCCATGCTCCCCGCGCCGGACCCGGCGGCGCCGTCCGCGCTCATCCTGACAGGCGACGCCGAGGCTGTGGCCCGCCAATTGACAAATTCACCCTGTACGCGTACCATTACCCCTTGTCTTGCCGGGCCTGCGGTGGGTACACCTGTGGTCGTTCAGCGCGCCGGCGCGGCCGCCAACGGGCTGGTGTGGGTCACCTCGCTGGCGCCGCCCGATTGCAACGGGCCGGCGGACGCTTTTTGCCAGGCTCTGACCGAAACCACGGGCGCGGCGCCCGGCGCCTATGCCGCCCTGGCCTATGACGCGGCAACCGTTTTGCTCGCTGCGCTCGACGCCCATCCAAAGGTGCAGCGATCTGATATTTCGAGAATCCTGGGAGGGATCGAACTCCAGGGCGTTGCGGGCATCGTTCGCTTCGATGACCGGCGTTCCTGGGCAGCGGCGCCTGTTCGGCTGTACCGCGTGGACAACGGCTCGGCCTTGCGCTGATCTCCAATCGTTGCGTGAGTCTGCTCGAAGGTGAGTATCCGCAGAGGAGGA
>JAYRVL010000743.1:0-2081 GCA_041918575.1 Anaerolineae bacterium
ACCCACGCCCACCCGCACAGCCACGGCCAACTTCACCCCAACACCCACGCCCACCCGCACAGCCACGGCCAACTTCACCCCAACACCCACGCCCACCCGCACAGCCACGGCCAACTTCACCCCAACAGCCACGCCCACCCGCACGGCTGCCCCCACGCCAACGGCTTCGCCCGCGGCGCAGCCAACCGTGGTGGCGCGCGCGGTGATCGCTTCGACCGATGACACCCATGTCAAGACCACCACCGGCGTCAATTACGCCGCCGCCGCCAACGTGCGCCTGGGCGGCTACTACTTTGGCGGCCTGCGCTTCACCGGGCTGGACATTCCGCCCGGCGCGACCATCATCAACGCCACGTTGGAGGGCTTTGTGTTCTGGAACAGCGGCCTGCCGCTGCTGCATCTCCACGCCGAAGCCAGCGATGACGCCGCGCCCTTCACCGACAGCCAACCGCTGGCCTCGCAGCGGCCGCGCACCGCGGCGCATCATACCTGGCAGCCTACCGGGCTGACCCTCAATCAATGGCTGGCGTTCGACGGCCTGGCCGCCGCGGTGCAGGAGGTGGTTGACCGGCCCGGCTGGGCGCCGGGGCAGGCGCTGGCGCTGCTCATCGAAAGCGATGCGGCCAACCAGGCCAACAACGCCTATCTCGACATCTTCGCCTGGGACGAACCGTCCACGCCCACCTGGCGCGCCCGGCTGACCGTGACGTACCAGGAAGCGCCCACCTGCACACCCATCGGCCTGGGCGACCTGGTGGCCGCGGCCGGGCAATGGGGTTGGACCAGCGCCACGCCCGGCTTCCTGGCGCAGTACGACCTGGACGGCGATCAAGACATTGACATCGCCGACCTGACCCGCCTGGCGGATGCGTGGGCGCAGGGACGCTGTCTGTGAACAGAAGCAAGCTCCGCCGCGGAGGGCGCCGTCACGCCGGAGACGTGACCTACGGTTCAAGCCCGTCACCGTTGGTCCGGCAGGTTTGATCAGCCGCCGCGCACCGGCTATAATGACGTCCACCCCACACCCAACCGTTAGGAATGCGATGACAAACACACTCGTACAACAACTGCGCGCGGCCGGCATCGAGCCGCGCAAGGCGTTGGGGCAGCACTTCTTGAGCGATGAAACGCACCTGGCGCGCATCGCCGCGGCCGCCAACCTGGAGCCGGCCGACACCGTGCTGGAGATTGGCCCCGGCCCCGGCACATTGACGCGTCTGCTGGCGGCCCAGGCCGGCCGGGTGGTCGCCGTTGAAACCGACGGCCGCCTGGTCGCCTTCTTGCGGCAAATCTTCGCCGGCCAGCCGCATGTCCAGATCATTCACCAGGACATCCTGCAGTTCGACCCGGCCGCCCTGGCGCAGCCGCAGTACAAAGTGGTTGCCAACGTGCCCTACTACATCACCTCGGCCATTCTGCGCCACCTGCTGGAGAACGCGTGCCCTCCCGGCCTGACCGTGCTGACCGTGCAGCGCGAAGTGGCGCAGCGGGTGGTGGCGCAACCGCCTGACATGAGCCTTCTGGCGGTCAGCGTGCAGTTGTTCTGCGATGCGGAGATTGTGGGCAAAATTCCGGCCGGCGCCTTCTTTCCGCCGCCGCAGGTAGATTCGGCCATTCTGCGCCTGCGCCGCCGGCCGCGCCTGGCCGCTGACCTGACGCCGGCCGAGGTTCCGGCCTTCTTCGCCGTGGTGCGAGCCGGCTTTGGACAGAAGCGCAAACAACTGCACAACAGCCTGAGAGCCGGCTTGGGGCAGACGCCCGCCCAAATCGCCGTCGCCTTGCAGCAAGCCGAACTGGACGGTCAACGCCGCGCCGAAACCCTCAGCCTGGCGGAATGGGCGCGACTGTGGCGGACGCTGACACAGGACCGGCGCGAGACAACTCGATTGCCGGCGTTTTGACAAGATTTTAGTTGCGTGTTATTCTGGCAGCGTATGCACACGTTTGCACTTCTTCAGATCGAGATACCCTTAGGGTCATCGCAACAGGGGTCACTACCATGCAAAATGTTCTGAACATCGGCATCATCGGCGCCGGCCGCATTGGCAGGGTACACGCAGCCACGCTGGCCTATCGTATCC
>JAYRVL010000744.1:0-1574 GCA_041918575.1 Anaerolineae bacterium
AAATTCTGAGAACTCACACCAAGCCACAACAACGATTGCTTTGTGTCCTGGCGTCTTTGTGTGAGAATCCGCCCCCTAGCAGCCTGTCGGAGAGGCATGTCTATGCGCAATTTTGTGACTGCATGTAGTGTGCGCCGTTCTGACGCATACTGCATACAGGGCACCAAGGTGTTCTCTCCGACAGGCTGCTAGTTCTCGCGAATCTCGACCGTCGCCTGGACCGCACCCGTTTTGTCGAACATCAACGTCACGTCGTAGCGGTCGCCGGCCTTGAAGTCGGCCTTCTTTTGCAGGCACATCATGTGCAGCCCGCCCGGCTTCAGCTCCACCTGGCCGCCGGCCGCAACTTCGATGAATCCACCCGTCACCGGACGCATGCCCATTGCGCCGTTGTCCATCGGGAACGACTCGTGCAGTTCGATCACGCCGCAGGCCGGGGACTGCGCGCTCAGCAGCCTGTCGGCCGCCTTGCCGTTGTTCTGAATCTTCATGTAGAACGCGCCGGCCGCCGCCGCCATGGGCGAGGCGCGGCCCCAGGCCTGATCCACGGCGATTCTGGCGGCTGGCGCGCCCGCCGGCGCACAGGCTGCCAGCAGCAGCACAACAGCCACGAAAACAAGAATCCTCTTCGTCATGTTCTTTTCCTTCGAGGTTGGTTTGCGCTCACGGCCCCCAGGCGATCTGTTCATCCATCCAGTCAGGCAGGGCGCCGGGCAGGGTCAACAGGCGCATGGGCGCCGCGCCGGGCTGCACAACATACAGACCCCAGGCGCCGTCCCGGTTGAAAATGAACGCGATCCACGCGCCGTCAGGCGACCAGGCGGGCAGTCCTTCGACGCCCGGGCTGGCGGCCGCCGCGCTGATCTTGCCGGTCTTCATGTCGCGCACGAAGATGTCCCAGTTGCCGCTGCGCTGGCTGGACATAAAGGCCAGGCGGCTGCCGCCGGGCGCCCAGGCCGGAGAGGTGTCGCCGGCCACATCGGTCAGCGGTATGCGCTGGCTGCGATCCGGCGTCATCTGCCACAGGCCGCAGCGGTTGCCCTGGTCATCGCATCCCTCATAGGCAATGTTCTTGCCCGGATACCAGGCCGGGCTGCGGCCAAAGACGATGAATTCCGTGGCCTCCGTGCCTTCAGCCCAGGCATGGTACAACCGCCAGCGCCGGTCCCCTTCCCGGTTGGAGGCAAAGACCCATTCCAGGCCATCGGGAGACCAGGAAACGATCCCATCTTCGGCAAAGGTGGTCACCCGGCGCAGCGTTTCACCCTTCACGCTGATGGTAGCCAGCCCGATTTCGCTGCCGCTGACATTGCGCACCGCCAGGCGACTGCCGCCCGGCGCAATGCGCGGCTGGCGCACGTTGGTGAGCAGCGGTTCCGGTTTTGCGCCCGGCGCGGCCGTCACGCGGTAGAGCACGAAATGGTCGTGTTCGCCGTCCCAGGTCGCAAAGTAGATGTGCCCCGCGGCCAGGGCGTCGGCCGGCGTGCCCGGCGCGACGCCAGCAGAAGCGGGCGGCGTTGCGTCGGTGTTGGCCGCGCCGGTGGGTGTGGCGGCCGTGCTGGCCTGGCTGGAAC
>JAYRVL010000745.1:0-7054 GCA_041918575.1 Anaerolineae bacterium
GAAAAGGCGCCCTTCCTGGAAATTCACCCCCTGGACGCCGCGGCCCGGCAGATCGGGCAGGGCGACCGGGTGATCGTGGAGAACCGCCGCGGGTACTGCACCCTGGCCGCCGTGGTCACCGCGGCCGTGCGTCCGGGCGTGGTCGTCTCGCCCAAGGGCCGCTGGCCGCTGCAGGGGGACGGCAGAAACATCAATTGGACTACCTCAGATGCCCTGGGCGACATGGCCGGGCAAAGCACATTTCACTGTAACCGGGTGTGGGTGCGGCCGGCGAACGGCCAGCCGCCAACGCCCGGCCAGCATCCAGGCGCGAAAGATCAACACGCATGAAAATCGGTCGCGGCACGCTGGCAGCCGGCGGCGCCTATGTTCTTTGGGGTTTTTTCCCCATCTACTGGAAGTTTCTACTGAGCGTCTCGCCCCTGGAGATTCTGATCCATCGCATCCTGTGGTCATTGGTCGTGGTGCTGTCGCTGTTGGCGCTGCAAAGGCAGTGGCAGTGGCTGGCTGAGGGCCTGGCCCGACCCGCCACCCTGCGCATCTTTGCGGTCACCGGCGTCCTGCTGGCAATCAACTGGCTGGTCTACATCTGGGCCAACAACAACGGCCACATCGTGGAGGCCAGCCTGGGCTATTTCATCACGCCGCTGATCAACGTGCTGCTGGGTCTGGTCTTCCTGCACGAACGCCTGCGTCCACCGCAATGGCTGGCGATCAGCATCGCCGCAATCGGCGTCTTCTATCTGATTCTCAACGCAAGCGGTCTGCTCTGGATCTCGATCACCCTGGCGCTCAGTTTCGGCGTCTACGGTCTGCTGCGCAAGACCGCGCACTTCGGATCTCTGCCTGGCCTGACCGTGGAGATGATGGTGCTCAGCCTGCCGGCGCTGGCCTACGCGCTCTTTCTGCAGAGCAGCGGCCAGGCTGCGTTCCTGCACGACTCAACCACCACCACGGCCCTGCTGGCGCTGTCAGGCGTGGTTACGGCGGCGCCGCTCTTGCTCTTTGCTCACGGTGCGCGCCAGGTACCGTTGACCAGCCTGGGCGTGCTGCAATACATCGCGCCAACGCTCCAGTTCCTGATCGGCGTGCTGCTCTACGGCGAACGCTTCACCATGCACCGCGTGATCGGCTTCAGCATCATCTGGCTGGCCCTGGTAATCTACGCCTGGGATAGCTATCAACTCAGTCGAAACCCGTGAGTGATGCCCGATCTCCATTGCGATCTGATTCAAGTTCCTGCAGAATTTGCCGAATATGCTGCTTGACTTGTGGGAGGCGTCTTTCGATAGTCTCCCAGACCAACTCATAGTCAACACCGAAGTAGGAGTGAATGAGCCTATCGCGCATTCCAGCCATTTCACGCCAGGGGATATCGGGATATGAATGACGTATCGAGTCAGGCACCTGCTTTGTGGCTTCGCCGATGATCTCGAATTTGCGCAGGACCGCACTAGACGTCCTGTCGTCGGCCTCAAAGGCTTGCAGATCCATATCCACGACAAACGACTCAATGCTATCAATTGCATTGCAGTATATCCCACAGATAAAGGCGAAGATCTCTCACAGGATGATTACCTCTTGGAGTACAGCATCGCGTAATTCCTCACGGAGCGCGCGACGAGGAACAACATCTACAGGGCGCTGAAGGCGTTCTTCCAGAAACTGGCTCAAACCGATCAAATCGAACAGATCAGCGCCATCCTGAAAATCAACCAACAAGTCAACGTCACTTGATGGATGTTGTTGGTTGCGCGCAAAAGAACCGAACAAACCAATCGTGCGCAACTTATAGTGAGAGATCAGGTCTGTCTTAAGAAATCTAAGAGTAGTTACAATATCTTCCGTCATAGCAGAATTCTAACCAGGAATGGCTGGTGTGTCAACTATGTCAATTCAAGCGCCGAGCTGACCGATTATCACCAGGCTGCAGAACTGTGTTATACTTGCCTTGTCCCCTGCGCAGGGCCATCAGCCTGATGACCGACAAGGAGTGAAAGCCAATGATTGCCACCAAGAGCCTGACCGCGAGACTAGATCCCTGGGCTGAACCAGCCTGGGATATCGCATTGCTCTTCCCTGACCAGGGGGCCTGGAGCGAAGAAGAATACCTGCAACTGGACACCAATCACCTGGTCGAGTTCACCCATGGACGCCTGGAGGTGTTGCCAATGCCTAACGAGACTCACCAAGATTCCGTGTTCTTCCTGGCCGCCTTGCTCAAGGCCTTTGCAAGACGGATTGGCGGCCATGCCGTGATCGCGCCCTTTCGCCTGCGCCTGTGGCCCGGCAAAATCCGCGAGCCTGACATCATGTTCATCGCCAACGCAACTGACCCACGCCGCCAACCGGCCGCCTGGTCTGGCGCGGACCTGGTCGTCGAGGTTGTGAGTGAGGACGACCCCATGCGTGATTTGTCTGTCAAACGCTTCGAGTATGCCCGCGCCCACATCCCCGAATACTGGATTGTGGATCCACGCGACCAAACCCTGACCGTGCTGGCGCTGCAAGGCGACACGTATGCAGAACACGGCTGCTTTGGCCGCGGAACCACGGCCACCTCCGCCGCCTTCTCCGGCCTCGAGGTAGAGGTGACCGCCCTCTTCGACGCCGAGTAAAGGCCAAGCGGTAAACCCACCTCACACCGCCATTACGCAATGCACTTGTCCTCACACCCTGGAACTAATCTACCCGTTCTACGTACTGTGTGCGTGGGGTTCCCATGGACGTCCATCAGGCGTCTTGCGTACAAAAAGGAGTAAATCATTATGTCATACACGGCTGAGATTAGCCGCAGCAACCCATCCTGTTTTCTGTTTTTGATTGATCAGTCTGGCTCCATGGCCGATCCATTTGGCGGCCCGGGCGGCAAACGCAAGGCCGACGGCGTGGCCGATGTGGTCAATCGTCTGCTGCAGAACCTGGTCATCAAATGCGCCAAGTCCGAGGGGGTGCGCGATTACTACCACGTGGGCGTCATCGGCTATGGGGCCAAAGTCGGCCCGGCCCTGGGTGGCATCCTTGCCGGCCGCGAGATGATCCCTATCAGCGAAATTGCCAACAATCCGGTGCGCATCGAAGAACGCGTGCGCAAGATGGACGACGGCGCAGGCGGCATCGTGGAACAAACCGTCAAGTTCCCCATCTGGCTCGATCCGATTGCGCATGGGGGTACGCCCATGGTGCAAACCCTGACCAGGGCGCAGTCCATCCTCGAAGGCTGGCTGGCGCACTACCCCAACTGTTTCCCGCCCATCGTCATTCACATCACCGATGGCGAATCCACCGACGGCAATCCGGCCGACGCGGCCAACGCGCTCAAAGCCCTGTCGAGCAACGACGGCCAGACCCTGCTCTTCAACATTCACATTTCATCGCAGCGCACCAACCCGCTGGAGTTCCCATCCGACGCCGGCGATTTGCCCGATGACTACGCGACCAGCCTGTTCGCCATGTCGTCGCCGCTGCCGCTGTACATGCAGGAAATCGCCCAGCAGGAAGGCTACCCGGTCACGAGCGAGACGCGCGGCTTCGTCTTCAACGCAGACATGGTCGCGCTCATCCGCTTCCTGGACATCGGCACCCGTCCCAGCAACTTGCGCTAGCAGCCTGTCGGAGAGGCATCCTGGAGTCAAGGCTTCAGCCGGTTTTCCTGGGTCGCAAGCGCGACCGGCAAAAGCCTCGAGTCCGGAAGATTATCTGAACACCTATAGCTGGAAATCGCAGTGATTTTACCGGCTAAAGCCTTGATTCCGGCCCGTTGGGGGTTCTCTCCGACAGGCTGCTAGACGAAACGTCCCTGCCGGCCCAGGCTCGCCCCCACACGAGCCTGGGGCCGGCGTCTGATGGAGTGAATCACTGTGCAGGTGCTTCTTGACTACCTGGCTCTGCCCAAAGCGGGGAACAGCGCCAGCGACTACGAGGATGCAGCGTTTCCGCTGCACGCGCCCGGCGCGCCGACGACCCGCTTCCGCGCGGCTATTGCCGACGGCGCGACCGAAAGCTCGTTCGCCGGCCTGTGGGCGCGGCTGCTGGTGGAGGCGTTCGTCGCCAAGCGCCTGATGGCGCGCGGCCAACGCCTGCCGGCGCAGCTCGCCGCCCTGCAGCACACCTGGCAGCAAACCGCCGCAGCCGGGCCATTGCCCTGGTACGCCGAAGAAAAGTTGCGCGATGGCGCCTTTTGCGCCTTTCTGGGGCTGGAGCTGGCCGAAGGCCGCCGCGGCGCCACGTGGCAAGCCTGGGCCGTGGGCGACAGTTGCCTGCTGCATGTGCGTGATGGCGCCTTGCTCGCCGCCTTTCCCCTGACCGCGGCCGCTGAGTTCAACAGCCGGCCCCTGTTGATCGGCAGCCAGGTGCGTCATCACACGGAGGCGGTTCGCGCCATGCGCCGCGTACAAGGCGTCTGGCAGTCCGGAGACTCCTTCTTTCTGCTGACCGATGCCCTGGCCGCCTGGTTCTTGTCTGCGCACGCAGCCGGCGAAAATCCGGCCGCCACACTAGAGAGGTTTTTCGCCGAACGCAACGCCGCGGCCGCCTGGCTGGCCGATCTGCGCCGCGACCGGCGCATCCGCAACGACGACACCACGCTGTTGCGCATCATCGTGCGGGCCGCACCGGCAGACGCTTGATGGCTGCCCTGCACGCGGTTGCCTGACCAAACCATGCCCACGCCCATTGCTCCAGCGGCTCCCCAACCCAACGAATACGATGAAGCCATCCAGAACCCACGCGTCTGTTTCACCGACACGGAACTGCGCAACGGCAAGGTGGAGACCTACCCGCTCGGTCGCGGCATCCCCGGGATGCCCTGGCCGCGCAGCGGCGCGTTTGGGCAGGCGTACCGCATCTTTGTCAACGGGCAGCAGTGGGGCGTCAAGTGTTTCACCCGGCTGCACGACGACCAGGAGGCGCGCTACCGCGCCATTTCCGGCCACCTCAAGCACGCCAACCTGCCCTACATGGTGGATTTCGACTTCCAGCCCACCGGCATGCGCGTCAAAGGCAAGCTGTATCCTTTGCTCAAAATGGCCTGGATTGACGGCGAACCGCTCGATGACTACATCGAACGCCATCTCAGTCAACCGGGCGCGCTCGCCCGCTTGGCGGACCAATGGCTGGCGTTGGTGGCCAGCCTGCACAGCCACGGCATTGCCCACGGCGATCTGCAGCATGGCAACATCCTGGTGGCCGCCGACGAGCTGCGCCTGATTGACTACGACGGCATGTTCGTGCCGGCCTTGCATGGACAGGCCAGCCACGAGATCGGGCACCGCAACTATCAGCACCCGCAGCGCAACCAACAGCAGTTCGACGACTCACTCGACCATTTCTCATCCTGGGTCATCTACATCTCTCTGCTGGCGTTGAAGGAAGATCCATCGCTCTGGTCGCGCTTCGGCGGCGGCGACGAGAAGCTGCTCTTCGACGCAGACGATTTACGCACGCCGGAGCGGTCGCCCGTACTGGCCGCCCTGCGCGATTCGTCCAAACTCGAGCTGCGTCCGCTGGCCGCGTTCATCAGCGAGCTGGCGCGCGTGCCGCCCACCCACGTCCAACCGCTCGATAGCGCGCTGGTAACCCGCGCCACCCAGGAGGCCCGCCTGGCCTGGATCAACGACGCCCGGCGAGCGGCCACGATCGGCCGTGCAGCCAGCCCGCCGGCCTCCGCGCCAACGGCCGCGTCGGCCCGACCGCCAGCAACTGCGCCTGCCGCCGCCTGGCTGGAAGATCACCGGCCGGTCAGGCTGGCGCCCCCCAAACTCAGCAAACTGCCGCCCAAGCCCTGGCTGCCCGCCACCCTGTGGCCTGAACGGTTGGGCGTGATCCTGCAACTGGCAACCAGCGGCGCCCTGACTTATCTCGCCAGCCTCGGCCTGATCCTCTCCGAATGGGCCGCGCTCTGGTTCGGCTCCACCCTGGCCATGATGTTCATTCTCCTGGCCTATCGCTACGTCAGTCTGCCCGAATTCCGTGAGCGGTCCGACTTACTCACCCAGCGTGCTCGCCTGCAGCGCGACCAGCGTCAAAACGCCCGGCGCCTGGCCCGGCTCACCACGGCGTGGGAGCGGGAAGAAAAGCGCGGCCAGGCGGCTGGGCAGGCGCTAGACGCGACAGAAGCAAAGGAGCGCACCCGCCGGGCCGCCGCGCTGCAAACCGTTGACCTGGAACTGCAGACGCGCCTGGCGGGTCGTCTCCAGCGTTGGCAGCAGCAGAAGCGCCAGGAGGCCCTGGCCGCGGTGCGTCTGGCCGACGAGGTGATTCCGAGCATCGGTCTGTTGACCCAGCATCGTCTGACGCGGGCCGGCATCGTCAGCGCGGCCGATGTGGACTACGCCCGGGTGATCCAGGTGCCGTTCGTCGGCGACCAGCGTGCCCGTGAGCTGATGGCCTGGCGGCGTCAGGTGGAGGCGCGCATCGCCCCCACCCTGCCCACTGCCCTGCCGGCCGACCAGGTCGCGCCGCTGCAAAAGGAGGCGGCGCGTGCGCGCGAACGCATCGAGCTGCGTCATCGCAAACCACTGGCGCGGGCAACGCAGAACAAACAGACTGAGGCGCAGCGCCACGCGCAGGAACAGCAGAAGCTGGCGCCGGCCATCAGCGAAGAAAAACGCCTGGCCACCGATCTTGACCAGCAGCTCGTGAGCACCAACCACAGCCTGACTGCCTACGAAACCATGCGCTTCGCCACCTTCATGCGCCGCCTGTTCTTCCTGCGCGGGTGAGCCGCGCTGCGCAAGTTTACCGATAGGTACGCCCTTTCCATTCGCTACGCACGCCGCGATGATAGCGCAGAGCGGAGCTCCAGGTCATGCTCAGGTAAAGCGTACCGATCAGGGGTGTTAGTAGAGGCCATAATTGTCAATCCCCCCATATTTCAAGTACAATACACCTTACTGATTTTCGATTTTCGGTCTCTGACCTCTGGCCCCCAATCGCACACCCAAGGAGAAACCCACAACCCAATGCTCACCCTGGACCAAATCCGCCAGGAACTTCCCGCGGTTCAACGCATGGCGTATCTCAACACCGGCTCCAATGGGCCGCTGCCTGCGGC
>JAYRVL010000746.1:0-3081 GCA_041918575.1 Anaerolineae bacterium
GATGGGGACGCCCGCGCCGATGTAGTCGAACAGCTTGAGCGTGGCGACGCTGCGCTGGCCGGCCGCGGTGATGAGCAGCAGCCCGTCCGCATCGAGCTGCGCCTGGTGCGCCTCACGCCGCGACACGGCCGGCCGGAAACTGACGATGCCCGTCAAGCCGTGGCTGGCCGCGGCGGCCTGTTCGGCCGGGCTGGTGTCGCCGATCACGATCACCTGCAGCGGGATGGCCGGCTGCGCACGCACGAACTGCGCCAGACCCGCAAAGAAGGCCGCGGCCGAGGTGCCCTGCCGACTGGCCGACAGCGCGCCGGTGTAGACCAGGCGGAAGACGCCGTCCGCCTGGCGTTGGCGCTGCAAGCCCTCGAACTCGGCCGCATCGAAGCCGTTGGTGATGGTGTGGATGCGCCCGGCCGCGGCGGGGTAGCGCGCTCGCAGGTCATCGGCAATGGGGCCGGTGGCGGCGACGATGGCCTGCGCGCCGGTCGCGATCACGCCGGCCTCCAAGCGCCGTTCGATGGCCCGTCGCCAGGCAGCCCGGCGCACGGCCGGGTTGGGCGGCTCGAACAGCCAGCCGTCACGCAGATCGGCCACCCAGGGCAGGTGATGGCGCCGCGCCAATCGCCGGGCGATCAGATGCGCCGTTTCCGGCGGCGATGTGCTGAAGATGAGCGCCGGGCGTAGATCATCGGCGATCAACCGGCTGCCCAGACGCGTCGCCGGGTTCAGCCAACCCACTTTGGTGTCCGGGATCATCATCTGATCGCGCAGGCGCCCAAGCCGACTTTGGTTACTGATGGTGGCGATGCGGAACTGCGCCTCTTGCGCCTGGGACATGGCGCGTCGCCGCATGAAACTGAACGTTGTATGCACCAGATCGTCGGCGCGATGCACCCGGCGCGCCGCATCGGTGGCCTGCCCGCCGTAACGCCCCGTGGTCAAGATGATCGGTTCGAACCCGTATGCGGGCAGATACTGCGCAAACTTCAGGATGCGCTCCGTCCCGGCCGACAAAATCGGCGGGTAATCATGCACCACGATCAAAACCGGTTGCATTTCCTACTCCATAAACCGCCGCAGCCACAGTTCGGTGTTGAACCAGCGCCACAGGAGCAGGCGATGGTCGGCCTGGCCGCTCTGATGCTCCTGAAAAACCTGGTCAACGACGGCCGCGTTCCAGTAGGGGCGCTGGCGGAAGCGGGCGCTGGCGAAAACCTCGGTCATGAGCGGCCGCAGCGTCGTGCGGAACCAAGCCGCTTCTGGCGTGCCAAAGGCCATCTTGTCCTGCCGCTGCGCCACCGCGGGCGGCAGCACATCGGCCAACGCCCGGCGCAGCAGCCATTTGGTCTCGCCGTCGCGCAGCATGAAGCGGGCCGGCAGCGCGAACGCGAATTCGACCAGCCGATGATCCAGGAACGGCACGCGGGCCTCGATGCTGAAGGCCATCGAATTGCGGTCCTCGTAGTGCAGGAGCGAGGGCAGATGCACGGTGGTGAGGTACTGGTACATCTGGCGGCGCAGCGGATCGCGATAGGGCGCGGGCATCTCCAGCCAGGGCTGCGGATCTGCGGCCCAGGCCGATCCCAGCCAGGCCGGCTGCGTGCGTCCACGGCCGCGCTGCAGCGCGCCCCGCAGGCCGGATGGCAATATCAGCCCCAGCGCGCCGGTCAGCAGGATGCGCGGCGGCACACCGTGCCGGCCGCGAAAGCCCGCCAGTTCACGGCTCAGCCCGGCGAAATCGGCGCGGCGCAGGAGATTGGCCCACAGGCCGGAGAAGAAGGGGTGATAGCCGCCCAGAATCTCGTCGCTGCCCTGGCCGTCCAGCATCACTTTGATGCCCTGCTGTCCCGCCATCTGCATCACATACCACTGCGCCACGATGCTGGTGGAGCCAAACGGCTCCTCCTGGCGCCAGATCAGGTCGGGCAGCAGCGCGCCCAGTTCCTCGGCCCGCGGAAAGGCGAAATAAGCCTGCGCGCCGGTCTGGGCAATGACCTCACGCGCAAAACGGCGCTCATCGAAGGCCGGATCGTCGAAGCTGGCGGTGAAGGTGCGCTGGCGCTCGCCGAGCATGGCCCGATCAACCCCCTCCGCGTCGAGCAGGCGAGCGATGGCGCAGACGATGGCCGACGAATCGAGGCCGCCGCTCAGGCAGGTGCCGATGGGCACATCGCTCTGCAGATGCAGGCGCACCGAGTCGAAGAACAGCTCGCGCAGGCGGCCGATCGCGGCCTGATCGCTCAGCGCGTCCAGGCGCTGCGCCGGGTCGAGCGCCCAATAGCGCCGCAGGCTGACCTGTCCCTGCTGCAGCGTCAGGCAATGCGCGGGGGGGAGCTGGCGAATGTCGGCAAACATCGTCTCGGCCGTGTGATCGAGATAGCCGTAGACCAGGTAGTCGTTCAGCCGCGGCAGGTTGGGCCGGCGGGGCGTTGCTGGGTCGGCCAGCAGCGCCTTGATCTCCGAAGCAAAGATGAAGCGCTCCGTGTTGGTGTGGTAGTAGAAGGGCTTGATGCCGAAGCGGTCGCGGGCCGCGAACAGCCGCTGCCGCTTCTCGTCCCAGAGCGCAAACGCGAACATGCCCTCGAAACGTAGCACGCAGTCGTCGCCCCACTGCTCGTAGGCGTGCAGGATCGCCTCGCTGTCGCTGCGTGAGCGGAAGGTGTGGCCGGCCGCCTCCAGTTCGCTCACCAGGCGGCGGTAGTTGTAGATTTCGCCGTTGAAGACCAGCCAGAGGGTGCCATCCTCGTTGGTCATCGGCTGATGCCCGGCCGGCGAGAGATCAAGAATCGCCAGGCGGCGGAAGGCCAGCCCGGTCGGCCCCTGCTGGTAGAGGCCCTGATCGTCCGGGCCGCGGTGCCGCAGCAGGTGCGCCATCTGTTCAAGCTGCGCCTGCGCCACGGGCTGTTGATCGCTGCGGCAGACGCCGGCAATTCCACACATTTTAGCTCCTCACCGTTGGCAGCGCGGCGTACAGATCGAGCAGACGCTGCGCCTGCCGCTCCCAGTTGTACTCCCCACGTGCGGCCGCCAGCCCGGCCGTGCGCATGGCGGCCTGCCGCGCGGGCGCTTGCAGGATGTCGTTGA
>JAYRVL010000747.1:0-6216 GCA_041918575.1 Anaerolineae bacterium
AGGGGAGTGAGGGGAGTGAGGGGAGTGAGGGGAGTGAGGGGAGTGAGGGGAGTGAGGGGAGTGAGGGGAGTGAGGGGAGTGAGGAGAGTGGGGAGTGAGGGGAGTGAGGGGAGTGAGGGGAGTGAGGGGAGTGAGGGGAGAGTGGAGAGTTCGATGAAGGAAGGGGATCATGGCACTCAATCAAGTTCATAACTACAGTGTCTGGCATCAGGCGGGCAGCGATAAGGCGGAGATTCGCCTGCTGCTCGACAGCGGCTCACTGGCGACGATCAGCAACCTGCCGTTGGCTTCGGCCAATTTCATCGTGGACCTGCTGCGCCACGAGAAGCCGATCTATTGGGACAGTGTGGCGCGGTTGGTCTACACCTCGTCCTGGGAACCGGTCGGCGAAGGGGAGTAGATGAGCAATTCATCTGCATCGGCGACGGTCGGCGTTGTCATTGACGGTCACGCGCTGACCGTCCCCGCCGGCGCGACGCTGTTGGCCGTCGCGGCCGAAATTGGCGTGGACATCCCCACTCTGTGCTACCACCCCAACCTGACGCCCAACGCGGTCTGCCGCATGTGCGTGGTGGAACCGAAGCGAGGCCGCACCCTGATCCCGGCCTGCGTTGCGCCCTGCGTGGAAGGGCTGGAGGTGCAAACGGACACCCCGCGCGTGCGGCGCGCGCGCAAGGTCATCCTGGAACTGTTGCATTCGACGGTGGATTGCTCCGACGCGCCGCAGATTGCAGAGTATACCGTCCGTTACGGCGCCAACCCGGCGCGCTTCGCGGGCGGCGAGCGCCGCGTCGCGGCCGTCGAAGACGACAATCCCTTCTACGTGCGCGACTACAGCAAGTGCATCCTCTGCTGGCGCTGCGTGCAGGTCTGCGCCGATGATGTGCAGAACACCTTTGCGCTCACCCTGGGCGAGCGCGGTTTTCACACCACCATTACCACCTTTTTTGAGGCGCCCATGCCCGACACGACCTGCGTCTTTTGCGGCAATTGCGTGGAGGTGTGCCCCAGCGGCGCACTCAAGGGCCGCCGCGAATGGCTGCTCGATCACGCCGTCGTTAGCGGCCGTGAGTGAATCGGAAGTCCAGAGTAACTGCTCAGGCGGTCTCCCCTGCCCCCCAATCCTGGGGGGAAAAGCATTCGGCTCCCCCAAGATTGGGAGGCAGGGGGGTGCTCCGGGCGAGACCATTCTCACTGCCTGGCTAAGCAGTTACAGTCCCGAACTGGTTCGGAACGCTGGCGCAGGGAAGCACGAATGATCGTCGAGAGCGCCGTCACGCCTCCGGCGTGACCTGCGGCTCTTTGGGGAGGATAACAGATGATTGCCGAGCATGTGACTCGCACTACGTGCGCCTACTGCGGCGTGGGCTGCCAGGTCAATCTGCACGTCGCCGCCGACCAGGTGATCTTCCGCGTGAACGCGCCGCAGGACACAGCGCCCAACTACGGTCGCCTGTGCGTCAAGGGGCGCTTTGGCCTGGACTTCGTCTATCACCCCTCCCGGCTGACTACCCCGTTGATCCGTCATGACTACGCGGACATTCAGGCCGGCCGTGCGCGGCGCAAACCGCTCGGCCTGGACGGCTTCCGGCCGCTGACCTGGGACGCCGCGCTCGACCTGACGGCGCAGCGCCTGGCCGCCATCAAGGTGCAGCATGGCGGCGATGCCATCGCCGGGTTGTGTTCGGCCAAAGCCACCAACGAAGACAACTACCTCTTCCAAAAGTTCATGCGCCATCTGCTCGGCGCCAACAACGTGGATCACTGCGCGCGGCTCTGTCACGCGGGTTCTGTCACCGGCCTGCAGATGGCGCTTGGATCTTCGGCCATGTCCAACGCCATCGCCGAGATGCCCGACCTGGAGTGCTTCATCGTCACCGGCTCCAACACCACCGAAACCCACCCGGTCATCGCCACGTTTCTCAAGCAGGCGGTGCGTCGCAACGGCGCGCGCCTCATCGTGGCCGATCCGCGCCATATCGAACTGGCCGACTTTGCCGACGTGTGGCTGCGTCAGAAGCCGGGCGCTGATGTCATCCTGTGGCAGGCGCTGGCGCATGTCATCGTGACGGAGGGCTGGACCGACGAGGAGTTCATTCGCACGCGCACCGAGGGCTTTGCGGAGTATGCCAAGAGCCTGGCACGCTGGACGCCGGCCTATGCCGAAGCCATGACCGGCGTGCCGGCCGCGGACATCGTCAGGGCGGCGCGGCTCTACGCGCAGGCGAAGCGGGCCGCCATCTACTGGGGCATGGGCATCAGCCAGAGCACACACGGCACCGACAATGCGCTGGCGCTGGCGAACCTGGCCCTGATGTGCGGCCACCTGGGCGTAGAGGGCGGCGGTCTGAATCCCCTGCGCGGGCAGAACAACGTGCAGGGCTGCTCGGACGCCGGCGGGCTTTTCAACGTCTTTCCCGGCTACCAGCGCGTGGACGATCCCGCCATTCGCGCCAAATTTGCCTGGGCCTGGGGCGCGCCGCTCAACCCGCAGCCCGGCCTGGCTACGCCGGAGATGGTGGACGGCGCGGGCAGCGGCGCGCTGCGCGCCTTCTACGTCATGGGTGAGAATCCACTCATGAGCGAGCCGAATCTGGCCCATGCGCGGCGCTGCCTGGAGAACCTGGAACTGGTCATCTGCCAGGACATCTTCTTCAACGAGACCTGCGCCTACGCCGACATCATCCTGCCCGCGACCAGCTTTGCCGAGAAGGATGGCACCTTCACCAATTCGGACCGCCGGGTGCAGCGGGTGCGCGCGGCCATCCGGCCGATCGGCGCGGCGCGGCCCGATTGGCAGATCATCGGCGACCTGGCCGGTCGCGTCGAGGCGCAGTTGACCGGCCTGGGCGCGGCGCCCGGTCTGCCCGGCGGCGACCTGCCCGCGGCGGCGCCGGCGGCGCTGGCGGGAATGGCGTTTGGCGCGTTGTCCTCCTACGCCTATGACCATCCCGCGGCCATCTGGCAGGAGATGGCGCGCCTGACCCCGCCCTTTCAGGGCATCAGCTACGATCGCTTGGAAAAGGAGGGCGGCGTGCATTGGCCCTGCCCTACCCCCGATCATCCCGGCTCGCCCTACCTGTTTGCGGAGAGCTTCCCGCGCGGTCGCGGCAAGTTCCACAGCCTGGAGTTCCTGCAGCCACACGAGTTGCCGGATGAGGATTACCCGCTGATTCTGTCCACGGGGCGCGTGCTCTTCCACTGGCATGGCGGCACGCTGACGCGGCGCTCGAAGCTGGATGAGATTTATCCGGAAGCGGTGGTGGAGGTGCACCCTGTGGATGCGCAGGCGATGGGGTTGGGCTCAGGCGCGTGGGTAGAGGTGAAGTCGCGGCGCGGGCGCATCGAGTGCAAGGTGCTGGTGACAGGGCGCTCGCCGCAGGGCACGGTCTTCCTGCCCTTCCACTTTGCCGAAGCCGCGGCCAATGAGCTGACCCTGCATGATCTCGATCCGCTGGCGAAAATCCCTGACTACAAGGTGTGCGCGGTGCGCCTGGCGCCGTTGGCCCGGCCCGCCGGCGCAGTCAGCGGCGTCAACAGCCCCGGCGCCCGAAGATGAAGACCCTAAGAATGCCTTCATGAGGCGAAAGTCAAAAACTCCAATCGCTACGGCGGCGCGCAAATCTCTCCCCAGCGCGCGGCGATGATGGCGATGTCCGCGGCATCAATTGTCAGGTTGTCGTCCAGGTCGTAGACCGGGTTCCAGCCAGGTGTCTGCGGGGTTTCACCCCAATGTGCTGTGACCTGGGCCACGTCCATGATGGTCAGGCTGCCGCTGGCGTCGAAATCCAGCTCGGCGCAGGTGGGAGGCGGGGGCGGCATTTGCATTTCCAGGGCGCGGCAGGTTTCGCCTGCGCAGTCTCTGAGCAGGGAGAGCCAGGCAGACAATTGGGCCAGGGTGGTGGGATTGGCGTTGGCGGCCTGGTTTTCCAGCTCGTAAGGGTCGTTCGCCAGGTCGTACAGCTCACGCTCACCGCTGTCGTAGGCGATGATCTTCAGATTTTCCAGGCGCAGTCCGGCGTAGAACAGGGGCGCGCTGCGAAAACGGGGCGAATCGAAAGGATCGGGCGGCTCGCCCAGGGGGTCGTGCAAAAAGACATGGTCGCCCACGTACTGCTCGAAGAGGAAGGCCTGGCGCCAGTCCGCGGGAGGGTCGTCGTGCAGCAGGGGCAGGAGGGAGCGGCCGTCCATGTAGCCGGGGATTTCCAGCCCGGCGATGTCGGCCAGGGTGGGCGCCAGGTCCACGATGCCGGCCAGGTAAGGCGTGGTTTGGCTGATCGGCACGTGCGGGCCGCGCACGAACAGGGGCGCCCGAATATCTTCTTCGTAGCCCAGGTATTTGCCGGGCAGCAGGCGGTGTTGGCCCATGTGGTAGCCGTTGTCGCTGGTGAAGAAGAAGTAGGTGTTGTTCAACTGCCCGCTGGTTTCCAGGGTGTCGGCCAGGGCCGCGATGGTTTCATCCACGGCCTGCATGGACTGCAGCCAGAGGCGGTACTGCGCATCAATCTGCTCGATCTCCGCAGGCGTGAGCAGGGGCAGGCTCTGCATCCACTGCGGTTTGTCGCTGATGTCAGCCTCGTTGAACGACGGCGGCCGGGGGGCCAGCGTATCGGTGAACAGGCCGGTGTGCCGCGGCGCTGGCGTGGAGGGGGTGTGCGGCGAAAATGACGAGAAATAGAGGAAAAAGGGCTGGGTCATGGCGACGGTGTTCGTGATGAAACTCACGGCGCGGGTAGTGAGCACGTCCTGCAGATAATCTTCCGGCGCGCTGCCGTAAGCAACCAGGGTTCCGTTCTCGTTCAGGGTGTAATTGTACTGATTGTAACCAGGCCCGGTGGGCGAGGGGCTGTACCATTCGTCCCATCCCGGCGGGATGTAGGTGGGCGGGCTGCCGTAGGCGTAGCGGTTGAGATACTTGCCAAACAGACCGGTGCGGTAACCGGCGGTCTGCAGCCGCGTGGCGATGGTGTCGTTTTCCAGGCCCAGGTCACGAAAGGCCTCGAAGCCGCCGTCGGGCGGCGGGCCGTTGGTGTAGACGCCGTGGTTATGCACATACTGTCCGCGCAGCAGGGACGCACGCGACGGGCAGCAGATGGACGCGTTGACGAAGAAGTGGGTGAAGGTGATGCCTTGCCCGGCCAGCAGGGCCTGCAGATGCGGCATGGTCGTGACCGTGTCGAGATTCAGGTCGAGATCATCGGCCAGGATGAACACGATGTTGGGCGGCAGGGGCGTCTGCGCAGCCGCGCCAGGAACGGTCATCGCGACGGCCAGGCGCGGCGCCAGCGGCGCAGGCACGGCGCTGCTGGTCAACAGGAGCATGAGCACGAGTAGGATCGTCCCACGTGTCACAGGGTACCTCCGGCAAACGACAGAATTCGTGAAGTGAAGCGATTGAAATCGCGCCTGATGGGTTTCGACGACCATTGTAGCAAGCCGCCTGGTTTCCGGCAAGTTCAGGCCGCCGCGCTACGTCACCTGGGCCAACGCCTGTTTGATCTGGGCCAGGCAGGCATCAGGCTGGCGCCAGCACTGTTCCAAGTCCAGAAAAACGGGCGTCCAGCCGGCGGCGGTCAGGCCATAGCGCCGGTCGCTGACCTCACGCAGTTGGCGTGGGCCGGGGACGGGCGGCAGCGGAGGGCTCATCTCAGCCGCGGTGATGACGGCCACGCGGCCGCGGCCGCCGTAGAGGGCAAAGTCAATCGGCGGCTGTTCTGGCGTCTCCGCCGCGCCCCACATGTCATCCAGGTCAACGACAGCATCATCGGGCGGTTCGTCCCACGGCGCCTGGCGTTCGGCCTCCAGCCCGGCGTTCAGAAGCGCGCTCCACAGGCGGTCCTGGCTGGTTCCTTTGTCCCACAGGTCGTTGATCTCGGTCGCAGCGAGCAGCCGGCTGAGCGTGGTGGGGATGAAGGTGATGCGGCGCAGGCGCCGGCTGGGGATCGGTCGCGGCAGGCGCCACAGCGACCCCAATTCGATGCGGTAGTATTCGTCCTGCGCCCGCGGATGCTGCGGCTGGCCGGGCAGCAAGTCCACGCGACGGGCGATGCTGACGCGGCGCACCGCGGCCAGGACGGCCACCTGCCAGCGTTCGGCCGGCGCAAAAGCGCCGGGTTGGGTGAACGCCAGGTAGTCGGCCCCCCACTGGCCGGGCGCCCCCGCCCCCCGCCCCCCGGACCAACCAAATTCAACCGCCCGCGCCCGGTCGGCGGGCGG
>JAYRVL010000748.1:0-2293 GCA_041918575.1 Anaerolineae bacterium
CAGCGGCCGGCCGCACCAGGTAGTCACGGTCAACCCGGAGTTCGTCATGGCTGCGCAGCGCAACGAGGCTTTTCGTCGTGTGTTGACCGCGGCCGACCTGGCGTTGGCCGATGGGTGGGGGCTGCTGTGGGCGGCGCGGCGCCTGGGCACGCCCCTGCCGGCCCGCATCACCGGCTCGGATGGGACGCCGCGGCTGGCGGCATTGGCAAGCCGGGAGGGCTGGCGCGTGTTCTTGCTGGGCGCGGGGCCAGGCGTGGCGGAGCAGGCCGCGGCCGTCTTGCAGGCGCGGCATCCGAATCTGCAGATTGCGGGCTGCCTGGCCGGCAGTCCACGACCGCAAGACGAGGATAGTATCGTGACCCGTGTCGCGGCGGCGCGGCCGCACGTCCTGCTGGTTGCCTACGGCGCGCCCGGCCAGGACCTGTGGATTGCGCGCACGCAGCCGCGGCTGCAAATCCCGCTGGCGATGGGGGTTGGCGGCTCGCTCGATTTCATCGCGGGTGTGCGCCATCGCGCGCCGGCCTGGCTGCAACGCCTGCACCTGGAATGGCTCTTCCGGCTGGCGCAGGAGCCGTGGCGTTGGCGCCGCCAGCTCGCGCTACCCCGCTTCGTCTGGGCCGTGCTGCGCAGTCAGCCGCATCAGTCATTACAAACGTAATTGCGTTCTTCACCGCAGAGGTCACGGAGAACGCAGAGGAATTGCACCTTGCATCGGGATTGGCTGTGTCGCCGCGCTTCCTGTGATCGGATGTGCGCCGAATTACGAATTGCTGCCGTCGAATGATGAATCTTGACAGGATAAGCCGGGTACACAAGTCTCGGCTTTCACCCGGACTGGATCAAGGAATCTGGAGGATGGACCTGGAAACAGAAACGACTTCGCTGGTTGAACGGTTGGCAGGTAAGCGCGTGGTGGTGATCGGCGACCTGTGCCTGGATGAGTACGTGATGGGCGTGGCCACGCGCTTGAGCCGCGAGGCGCCGGTGCCGGTGGTGGAACTGCGCCAGCGCCTGAGTATGCCGGGCGGCGCGGCCAACCCGGCTTCCAACATCGTGGCGTTGGGCAGCCGGGCCGTGGTCATTGGCGTCATCGGCGCGGATGCGGCCGGCGACGCGCTGACCGGCCATCTACGCAGCCGGGGCATCGAGACTGCGGGCATTGTCACCGACAGCCAGCGGCCCACTACCACCAAGACGCGCGTCGTGGCGCAGGGCAGCCTGCGCTTTCCCCAACACCTGGCGCGGGTGGATCATGTGGATCGGCGGCCGCTGGCCCCAGAACTGACGCAACGCCTGACCGCGGCCATCGAACGGCTGCTGGCCGGCGCGGACGCAGTGCTGATTTCCGACTACCGCACCGGCGTTATCACGCCGGAGCTGATCGCCAGCGTACAGGCGGCCGCGGCCCAGCACGGCGTGCTGACCACGGTGGATTCGCAGGGCGACCTGGGGCAGTTCCGCGGGTTCGACCTGGTGCGCTGCAACGCGGCCGAGGCGCAGGCGCAGGTGGGCTTTACCCTGGCCGACGATCACGATTTCGAACGGGCGCTGGCGCGTCTGCAAAAAGAGCTTTCCGCCCGGCGCCTGGTCGTCACCCGCGGGGGCGATGGCGTCAGCCTGCTGGCCTGGGGCGACGCGCCGCGCCACCTGCCGGCCTGGAATCGCGAAGAAGTGTTCGACGTGACCGGCGCCGGCGATACGGTGATCGCGGTCTTGACCCTGGCCCTGGCCGGCGGCTGCGATTTGCGCACGGCCGGCCGCCTGGCGATGACCGCGGCCGGGCTGGTGGTGCGGCGTTTGGGCAATGCGGTGGTCAGCCCGGCGGAACTGGCCGAGGCGTTGGCAAACGAGAAAGGACCGAGGGCAACATGGGCAGAGTAGTGGGTCGGGCCAGCGCGGCGACGCAGTGTGAGGCCTGGCGGGAGACCGGTTGGCGCGTGGTGATGACCAACGGCCATTTCGATCTGCTGCACCTGGGGCATGTGGATTACCTGGAACGGGCGCGGCGCCTGGGCCATGCCCTGGTGGTGGGCGTCAACAGCGACGCTTCGACCACCGCGCTCAAAGGCCCGCAGCGTCCCCTGCTGCCGGCCGTGGAGCGCGCGCAGATTTTGGCCGCGCTGGCGTGCGTGGACCTGGTGGTGATCTTCGAGGAGCTGACGGCCGAGGCGCTGGCGGCCGCGCTGCGCCCGGCGGTTTATGTCAAAGGCGGGGACTGGGATCCGGCGGCCGATCACGCCGCGCCGGCGGCCGGGGGCGCCGCCCCCCCCCCGCGCGCGCCCCCCCCAGCCCC
>JAYRVL010000749.1:0-2385 GCA_041918575.1 Anaerolineae bacterium
ACCGTAGGTCACGCCTCCGGTGTGACGACACCCTCTGCCGACAAATGCTCCAGCGCCTCGCTGATGGCGTCTGCCTGGGGCAATGCCCGGCCCTCGGCCAGCGCCCGTTCCTGGTCTGAATCGTCAAGCAGGCGCAGGCCAGGCGCCAGCAGGTCATGCAAACGCGTCTGCTCGGCTGTCGAAAGCGGCACGCGGATCGCCTCGCGCAGGCTGGCGGCCGCGCCCACCAGGCGCAGGGCCGGCCGCGGCTGCCCTGCGGCCGCCAACAGGCAGCCAATGTCCTCCAGCAAATAGGCCAAAGCCCATTTGTCGCCAAACCCCCGGTAAATGAGCAGGCTCTCGCGGTAGAGGCCGCGGGCGCGGGGGTCGTCGCGCTGGCTGCGCGCTGCGTTGCCCAGGTTGTTCAGGAAATTGGCAATTACCCAGCGGTCGCCCACCTGGCGCATGAGCGTCAGCGCCTCCTCGAAGCACGGCGCCGCCTCGCGGTCATGACCCAGATCGAGCAGAACATTGCCCAGGTTGTTGAGAGAGACGCCGATGGCCCAGCGGTCGCCCACGCGGCGGCGGATGGCCAGGCTTTCTTCATGCAGGCGCCGCGCCGCGGACAGATTGCCCTGGCGCCGCGCCACAATCGCCAGATTGCTAAGCAGACTGGCAACCCGCGGCTGATCGTCCAGTGCGCGGCGCAAGGCCAGGCTTTCTAAATAGTGAGCCTGCGCGGCGGCGTTGTCGCCCTGTTGGTCGGCCAGGGTGCCCAGGTAGTGCAGCGCCTGGCCCAGGCCGTCCTTGTCGGCCAGCGCCTCGAAGCCAGCTCGCGCGACGATCAGCCAGGCGAGCGCTTCAGCAAAACGGGCCTGTTTGCGGCAGTTCTCGCCCAGGCGGACCTGGCACCAGGCCTGCGCCGGCCGGTCGTCCAACTCGACAGCCAGACTCAACGCGTCTGAGTAAAGATCATGCGCGCTGCGCCAGTCTCCCATCAATTCGAACACCTGCCCCAGGCTGAGCAAAACACTCGCCTTTTGCGGCCGGTCCAACAAAGGCAGCACACGTTGGTAGTAATCAATGGCCGCGCTGTTGGCATAGCGCGCCTGCGCAGCCTGACCGGCCCTCACCAGATACTCCCGTTTCTTTGGCTCGTTGCTGCTGCGTGCGTAATGAAACGCCAGAAAATCGAGCTGCGCATCGAGCGCGCCGGCGTTGGTCTCCTCCACGAAATGGCCGAGTTGGTCGTGCAGCATGGCGCGGGTGGCAAAAGGCAGGCTCTCATAGGCCACTTCCTGCATAACCATGTGCCGAAAGGAATAGACCGGTTCCGGCTCCCGGCGCTCCAACGTCACCAATCCCAGTCTCGCCAGGGTTTCCAGGTCGTCCTGCACCAGCTCGTGCTCGCCCAGGCCGGGGTACACGCCCCACAGCAGGCGCACGCCGAACAGGCGGCCAATGACGCTGGCCGCCTTGAGCGTGATCTGCTGGCTTGCGCTCAGCCGGTCAATGCGGCTCAAGATCAGGCTGTGCAGGCTGGCCGGCAGATCGAGCCGAGCCAGGGCCTCGGCATCGTCCAGCGCAATGCCGGCGCTCCGCACGTAGTTGAGCAGTTCTTCGATGAAGAACGGGTTGCCGTCGGCTCGCTCCAGGATGCGGTTCACCAGGTTGGCGGGCGGCGCATCAGCGCGCCCAGCGCCGGCCTGCGCTTGACGACCCATGTTGAGCGCAATCAGGCGAGCCGCCTCGTCGTGCGAAAATTCGCCCAGCGTGATTTGGGTGACGCCAGGCAGCCTGCCAGGCCGCGGCGCTTGTTCCTGCGTCGGTTCGGCGGGGCGAAAGGTCATGACGAACAAGACAGGCAGATCGTCCAGCGCCTGGCCCAGCGCCGCCAGCAGGTCTTGCGAAAGCGCATCCATCCAGTGCATGTCCTCCAGCACGATGAGCAGCGGGCGCCTGGCGGCCAATCCACGCAGGCAATCCACGAGCAGCGCTTCCAGCGATGTCTTGCGCAGTTTGGCATCGAACGCGGCCGTCAGGTCGTTATCAGGAATGGGCAGGTTGAACAGCCGGCCCAACAAAGGCAGACGGGAGACGAGGGTTGGGTTGATCTGGCGCAGGGCTGTTTGCAGGCGTGCAATCTGCTGCGCATGTGCGCTGACGGCCGGATCGCCCGTCCCCTGCGCTGCGGCGGGCGCGTCGGCGTCGAGCGCGAACAGGCCGCGCCAGATGTTCTGCCAAACCCAATAACTGGTGTTGATGGCGTATGATTCACATTCGCCCACGAAGAACGCAAAGCCGGCCGTGGCGCCGCGGCGAATGACTTCGGCCACGAGCCGCGACTTGCCCATGCCCGCGGCGCCGGTCACGGCGACGATCCTGCCCTGACCGGCGCGTGCAGCC
>JAYRVL010000750.1:0-5778 GCA_041918575.1 Anaerolineae bacterium
ATCAGGCACTTGCCACAAGTCGTCGCGTAGAACGTTTGAGCGAAAACAGGACTGTTCCTACAGGTTGTGTGCGATTTGCCAATGACCACAAGCTGTTGTATGGAAACATCTGTTCTATGTCGAAAACAGGCTAAGTCAATTCACTTGCGCGGCGCCTACTGGCTTGGCTTCTCCTCTGCTGGTGGGCATCGCCGCGCTAGGGGTGTGATCAGCGCCCGCACGGTGGTGGAGCGCCGGCAGCAGGTGGGCATGTTGCGGGCCATCGGCTACCAGCCTGAAATGGTCGCGCTCTCCTTCGTGCTGGAGACCAGCTTCATCGCTCTGGTGGGCATCGCCGGATTAACTCAAGCTGTTGGGCGCGGACTGATGAGACGAAGTGAGCAAATCCACAATCTACACAGGTCTTGCACCTCGCCGCAGCCGGGGCGGATCATAATTGCTAACGCACAGAACACTCAGTCACAGGCGGACATGGCACAAAGAGAAAGCAAAATGCTCAAGAGAGGTTCGACAGTGCTCTCGATCTGGAGCGTGATCAACTCTCTTACCAACGCGTCACGCGGCGTTCGGCGCCGGCCAGCAGGCGCTGGATGTTGGGGCGCAGCGCCCACACGCAGGCCAGCGCGGTGAGGAAGCCGTAGATCAGATGCTCCCAATGGGCCAGGCGGGGAAAGGCCAGCAGGACGATCGTCAGCGCCACGAGGCTGCCGACGGATGCGGTCAGCGTGGCCACGGACGCGTAGCGCGAGAAGTAGAAAACGGCGATGGCAATGACCGCCATCGGAATGCCCACATAGAAGTTGAGCGCAATCAGCCCGGCGGCCGTAGACATGCCGCCGGCGCCGCCGCGAAACTTGAGAAAAACCGACCAGTTGTGGCCGATGACGGCGGCCGCGCCGGCCAGCGCCGCGCCCAACTCACCTGTCAGCAGGAGATGACGCGCCAGGGCAATCGCCGCCACCGCCTTGAGCGCGTCGCCCAGCACCGTCAGCGCGGCCGGGCCAAAGCCCAACGCCCGCAGCACATTCGTGCCGCCCGTGCGCCCGCTGCCGTGCTGCAGGATGTTCACCCCGTACGCTTTGGCGACCAGGAACCCGATCGGTATCGAGCCGATCATGTAGCCCACCAGCGCCGCCACTGCCACGCTTGTCCAGTTCATCTGTCGTACCCTCCCATAGTCATCTTTCGTGAGACCCGCCCATTCCGCCTGCATTCTCACCCACGGCAAGCCGCGGCAAAATGCGCAAGACGAAATGTGTAATGCAAGAACACCGTAGCTGACTATTCGATGCGGTGGGGAGCGGAGAGCGGAGAACGGAGATTGGAGAGCGGAGATTGCGTGTGGCGCTACTTGACAAGAACGTCACTCGCGCATAGATTAACGGATGTTATTGCGACAAACGCAATCAGGTTCCTCAAACCGGAGGTGTTCGATGTACTGGAAGTTCACGCGTCGTTTTTTGCTCGTTTTGTTCTGTCTTCAACTGGCCGCGCCGGTCAGCCTGGCTGCCCCAGCCCAGCCCGCCGCCTCCCCAGCAGCGCCTATCACCCCCGGCATTCAAGTTACAGCATCTACCGAAACGGACCTGGCGCTCGACCTGCGCTTCAACCAACCAGCGGTCAGCGTCGTGCAGCAAGGCGACGCAACCTATACCGAGCTGAGCATGGGCGCCGAGTTCGGCGTCACCGCGCAGCCCGGCCACCCGCAGCTCCCGCTGCTCGTTCGTATGGTGGCCCTGCCCCCTGGCGCCACCGCCACCCTCACCGTCAGCGAGGCTGTGTGGCAGACCCAGGCCGTTTCCTTCCCTCTCCTGCCGGCCCCTCGCTTCGACTTCGCCGACCAAACCCAGGTAGAAGACGGCGCGGCCGTGGCGCCGGTGTACGCGCGTGACGCGGCCGCCTACACCGCAGATGCCTGGCAGCCGGCCGCACCCGTGCGCCTGGCAGAATCAGTCCGTCTGCGTGACCAGGACATGCTCACGGTCGAATTCTATCCCGTGCGCTACAACCCGGTGACCGGTCAGTTTGCCTGGTTGAGCCAGGCCCATGTCGTCATTCACTTTGCAGGCGGCCAACCGGCCCCCGCAGTCCGCCCCGACCCCTACTTCGAATCAACCCTGGCAGCCACCGTGTTGAACTACGAGACCGGCCTGGCCTGGCGCGCCGCCTCCGCGCCGGTCACCCTGCCTGACTTCGTACCGGCCACCGGCGATGTGCGCATGGTCGTGCGCGAAAATGGCCTCAATCGCGTTACCTACGATGACCTGGTCAACCTGGGCTATGATGACATCAGTCAGTGGCCGACGATCTACTTCACTATCTCGAACAAGGGCGGCGAAGTAGCCCGCGACATCACCGATTTGAACAGCAACGGCCGCCTCGATCCGGGCGACGCCATCTACTTCTACGGGCAGGAGCCTGATCTGACCTACTACACCCTCGACAACATCTACTGGCTGCGCGTCAACAACGAAGCCCCCGGCCTGGCAATGACCAGTCGTTCCGCGCCGCCGAGCGGGGCGCCGGCGCCCTCCTACTTCAAGACGACCCTGCGCACCAAACAAGAAAACTGGCGTTGGTCGCAGCACATGGTGCCCTGGCAGGCCTGGTGGTGGGACCAATTCCAGCTCAATTACCCCGGCGGCTATCGCGACTACACCTTCAGCCTGCCCAACGTGGCCACCGTTCCCATGAGCGCCACCCTTTCCGTGCGCATTGGCGGCCGCTACTCCTGGCCGGAATACAACCCGGATCATCACAACAAGATCTACATCAACGGCGACCCCACGCCGATCATCAACACCTTTTGGGATGGCCGCATCCTGATTGACCTGGCCGGCAACATGAATCAGGCCGGGCTGGTCAGCGGCAACAATACCATGCGCCTGGAAACCATCATCTCCGACGTGGGCCGGCCCGCCGACGCGCGCGTGGACTGGACCTACCTCAAGTGGATAGATGTCACCTACTACCGCAACTACGTGGCCGTCAACCAGGAGTTGGAGTTTAGCCAGGAAACGCCCGGCGCCTGGCTGTTCACAATTTCCGGTTTGACCGGCCCCGGGGTGCAGATGTTCGAGATCACCGATCCGCGGGCGCCGATTCGGATGACCGACGGTGCGGCCGGGCCTGACTCCTTCTCCATCCAGGACACCACCACGCCTGACCAACGCTTCCTGGCCGTGGGCGCCAGCGCGGTGCGCACGCCGGCGGCCATGTCGCTCTACAGCGCCTACTCAACCAACCTGCGCGATACGACGCGCCAGGCCGACTACATCTTCATCACCCATCCCATGTTTGCCAACACCCTGCAGCCGTTGATCACGCATCGCCAATCGCAGGGGTACCACGTCGTTGTGGCCGACATCAACACCGTGTACGACCAGTTCAACGCCGGCATCGTGGACGCCGAAGCTATCCGCACGTTTCTCGATCACGCCTATCATTCGTGGACCGCGCCGGCGCCGGCTTATGTCCTGCTGGTGGGCGGCTCCAACTTCAACCCACACGGCTACAACACCGCCTACTACGGCCCCCAGCAGCCCGTTTACGTCCCCACCATTGACCTGATGATTGATCCCTACCAGGGCGAATCAGCCGCCGACGCCTACTTCGCCGCCATCAGCGGCAATGACCCCTTACCCGACATGTACCTCGGCCGCCTGCCGGTCATGACCACAACCGACTTGACCACCGCGGTCAACAAAATCATCAACTATGAGCGCAGTCCATCGCGCGGCGCCTGGCAGAACGACATCCTCTTCGTGGCCGACAACACAGACAATGCCGGTAACTTCGAAGCGGTCAGCGAAGCCATCATCGCCACCTACCTGACCTCGCCCAATTGGGACATACGCAAGGTCTACTACAACCCGGGCATGGTCAACCCGCCCGATCCCTACTACAACACAGTGGATCTGACGCGCGGGGCCATCCGCACCAAATGGAGCCAGGGCGTTGCGCTCGCCAATTACGTTGGTCACGCGTTTCTGAACTATTGGGGCTCCACGGACACCGATCAGCAGTGGCACAACAACGACACCCCCACCCTGTACAACGGCGCCAGGCTGCCGTTCCTGATTTCGTTGGACTGCCTGGATGGCTATTTCGACTATCCCAACCGCCCCAGCATGGCAGAAAAATTCTTAACCCACAGCAACGGCGGTACCGTGGCGCACTTCGCGCCGTCGGGATTGGGCATCGCCACCGGCCACGACTACCTGCACCGCGGCTTTTACGACGCCATCGTCAACAACCACGTGCTTCAGACCGGTCCGGTGACCATGGCCGCCAAGATCAATCTGTACACCCACGCCTCCAGCTTTTTCCAAGACCTGCTCTACACGTTCGATTTGATCGGCGATCCGGCCATGTCGCTCGTGCCCCTCTGCCGCACCACCGACATCAACTGCGACAACCGGGTCAACATCGTGGACATTCAGAACGTGGCTGCCCACTGGAACACTAGCAGCGGACAGGGCGGTTACATCGGCCGCTACGACGTGACCAACGACGGCACAATCAACATCAGTGACATCATCGCCGCCGCCACCGACTACGGGTGGAGCCAGTAATCCCCTCTCAGCAGGGACGTACGAATCACCGGCGGGCCACACACACCACAGAGGACACAGAGAAGAAATGGCTCTGTGCCCTCTGTCTCGTCGTCTACTCGCGCCGATCGTCCTCACCTTCCGTGTCCATCTGTGGTGATCCGTATACGTCCCATCTCGCACACAGATTGACACAGATTCATAACGATCGTTATCATCATCCGTGTTGATCCGTGTACCAATTGATTGACAAGCCTTTGAGACTGTGATATAGTTGCGGCGTAAGTTCTGGGAGGACTTGGGGAGGACGCCGCCAGCACTGCCCATGTGGAGGCATCCAACCATGAAATCATTCTCGCTTGTTGTTCTGATTGCTTCGCTGCTCCTGCCCACCCTCAGCAACGCAGCACTGCCGACATCTGCCCATTCTGCCGCGGACCGACGCAGCGCCGCTGCGATCGCGCCAGCGTCTTTACGCGTCCTGAGCACATCCGACGACGCCCTGCTGTTGGCCCTGGACACGCCAGGCTATCAACTCACGCGCGTCGAAACCGAGCAGGGCGCCTTCGATACCATCCAGGTGACAGGGTATGCCAGCAGCCAGCAGCCTGGCCTGCCGCAGCTCCCCATGCAGAGCAGCTTGCTTGCCATTCCGCCCGGCGCTCATGTCACCGCTGAAGTCGTGTCCGGCGACAGCCAACGCTTGCCAGGACATCTCAACCTGCTGCCGACCCCGCGCCAGACCGCGCCTGCGCTCGATCCGGCCGGCCTGGCTGCCGCGGATGCCAGCGGCCTGGCTGCCAAACCCGTTCTCGTCTACGAACCCAGCCGCGTCGCCCCGGATGGCGGCGACCTGTTCCCACCCCAACTGGTCCATGTCGGCGAGGTAGCCTATCTGCGCAATCAACGCGTCGTGCCGGTTCAACTCTATCCCTTCCAGGTAAACCTGACCACGGGCGACGTAACCCAAGTCAGCCAATTACAGGTCGTGCTGCATTTCAGCTACCCCAACGGCAAAGCTCCCCTCCTGGCGGCCCCTGCACCTGAATCCTCCTTTGTCGAGTCCATGCTGGCCAGCGCCCTGCTCAACTATGACAGCGCCGCGGCCTGGCGCGCAGCGCCGCAGTCCCTCCAACAGCCCGGCGCCCTCCCTCCGCCGCCGGCAACGGGCGAGTTTCGGCTGAGCATCCAGGCCGACGGCCTCTATCGCGTCACCTACGCCGAC